>NZ_DICC01000068.1:0-60624 GCF_002415215.1 Empedobacter sp. UBA5036 | reverse complement strand
TCAATCCTTTTCTTTTTTAATCATTATGATGTTTATGATGCCCTTTCTTTTTATAATAATTCCCATTATTTTTCTTTTGTTGACCTGGTGCATATCGTTTTGCAGATTTATCACCGTGTACTTTTTTGTGTTGACCTGGTGGTAAGCTACGATGGTCATCATATCTTACTTCGTACTTCGGATATTTCTTATACTTCTTTTTGTGTTTATGCTGATGCTCTAATCCATATATAGTTGAGAACCATCACACGATACCAAAAATAAAGCAGCGAGGGCAAAAAACGCAATCAAGTTAATTTTTTTTAATACTATTAGTTTCATAATCATATTCATTATATTCATTTTGAGATAAGACAATAACCTTACCAAAAAAGACTTTACAATATTTTAATGAATATACTGATTGGAATAGTATTTGAGAATCAATAATTAAACTATTAAAATTATGAAAGAAAAAATCCAATACCGCTACAAAACAACGAACGAAGCTTTAGACGAACTAAAAGAAAATGGTTTTACTATTGACTATAATATCGAAAAAAATCAATTAAAACAAGCCCCTGAAATCTTTGATATCGTATGCATTTATCGTTACGAAGGAATGTCTGATCCTGATGACGAATCTTCTGTTTATGGTATAATCAATAATCAAAACGGAGACAAAGGTGTTTACGTGGTTGGAAATCTATCAACAGATGACGATGTCGATCATTTCTTGGTTGATTTGGAAATAAAACGTAGAACAATTCAAGAATAAGAATATTACAATTATTAATCAAATAAAAAAGCTCGATGCAAATGCATCGAGCTTTTTAGATTTTATAACATCTTTCTAATTAGAAAGGATATTCATAAATTTTTGATTCGTGGAAGTAAGGGTGACCTTTTGCTTCTAAGTTTAATTTAGAAACTGCATTCATAACTACGAATGTAAATAATCCTCCGATTCCAACTAATGCTCCAATTTCCATTAAACCAAAGTTGTGGAATGGTCCAACAGCTGCTGGCATAATTTGGTTGTAGAAATCCCAGTAGTGTCCAAAGATGATAACGAATCCCATCGCGAAAACGATTTGATAACGACGTTTCATGCTTGAAGAAATTAAAATCAAGAATGGAGCTACTAAGTTAATGATCAACATCCAAAAATATAATGGGTATTGCGCCATACGTTGTTGGAAGTATTGAGCTTCCTCAGGAATATTGGCGTACCATTGTAACATGAATTGACAGAACCATAAGTATGACCACAATAATGAGAAACCGAACATGAATTTTGTTAAATCGTGTAAGTGGTTATCATTGAATAATGGTAAAGCGTTCTTTCTTTTTAAGTAGATAGAAATAATTGCCATAATAGAAACCGCAGAAACTAAGTATGAAACCATTCCGTACCACATAAATAATGAAGAGAACCAGTGTGGATCTAAAGACATCACGAAATCCCAAGCAAATGCTGCAGAACAAATTGCGAAAATCACTAAGTAAATTACTGATTTTTTGTACAATTGAGCGTACACTTTTAAGTCTCCGTTTGTCTCATCTAATTTGCGTGTTGCGTTTTTAATTACTGGTAACATTAAAGATAATACTACTAAGTAAATAACACAACGTATTAACCAGAAGTTAGGGCTTAACCAAAGTTGAGCTTTGTTTGCCATGTAGATATCATACTTCTCGCTATCAGGATTTATTAAATCAGCATCCATCCAGTGGAATAAGTGATTCATATGAAAATAAGATCCTAAAACGATGATAGCTACAAGTACAGAACCAACTGGTAAAAATGACGCGATAGCCTCCATAACACGAGATACTACCATAGACCAACCAGCGTTAGCTACGAATTGAATACATAAGAAAAACAACGCAGATGCCGCAATACCAAACGATAAATAAGCTGGTACATAGAAAGCAGCCCAAGGTCTGTTTTTCAATAAATTTGTCAAATGCTCCATGTGTCCAGCATGATCTGTGTTCATAGATGCATAAGAATCTGAAATGTAGTCACCAAAAAATTGAGTTGGGTGAGCTTCAATCAAACCGTTAATATATTCAGTTGAATTAGCAACATCTTGTTGATGTAAGAAAAATCCTATCCCGTAAAGTACAACACCTATAACAGCTAAGATAAGTGATGCATTTTTTAATCTTGGGGAAAATGTATATTGCATAATAATTAACTTATTTTATTATTTATTAGTTGCTGTTTCAGTTTCTGTTGCAGGTTTTGCTTCAGCAGTTGCGTCTCCAGCAGGAGCAGCGGCAGCTGTAGTAGCACCTTTCAAACTCATTACATATTCAGCAACTCTCCAACGGTCTGCAGGAGTCAATTGAGATGCGTAAGAACCCATCGCATTTTTTCCGTACATAATTACATGATAAACAGAACCTACTGTAACATCTCTTTCGCTATAATTAGGAACACCTGAATAAGCTTTAGATTTTACAATTGAACCTTGTCCATCACCAGCTTCACCGTGACAAACTGCACAATTTTGTCCAAACAATAACTTACCTCTTTCTAAGTCTGCAGCTTTGTTAGCCGCATTCAAAGGAGAAACAGTTACTGCTTTTGCTTGTGCATAACCAGCGTTATTGTTTTTGAAAGTCCATGGTAAAATATCACCATCTGTTCTTGCAACAGCACCTTCTACAGATTCTAATGCAGACATATTATGATTTTTACTTAATACAGGAACTTCAGAGTTTTCTTCGTCATGAGGGTAACCAAAAGTTGCCTTTTCATAAGGATCATATGCCGTAGGATAATACATATCTGGCATATATACGATACTTGCGTGACGTTTTTTATCAGAACAAGAAGTGATAATAATACTTCCTAATCCTATAAGTAATGCTATCTTTTTCATTATGCTTCTTGTACTAAATTGTTAACACTTGGTTCTACGACTACATCACCTTTTACAGTTACTTCTTCAGCACCAGTTTCTACAAATACATTTTTGATTTTCTCAACATCAGCAGTTCTGATTTCGATTAAGAATTTATCATCTGTTGTACGTGGATCTGGGTTTTTAGCTTTAGCTCCTGGGTACATTTTGTTACGCACTAAGTATGTTAATGACATAAAGTGCGCTGCACAGAATACTGTCAACTCGAACATAATAGGAACGAAAGCTGGCATATTCTCACCCCAAGAAAAAGATGGTTTCCCTCCAATATCTTGAGCCCAGTCATGGTTCATAATAAACCATGTCATCAAAGATGCTAACGTTGTACCAAATGCACCGTAGAAGAAAGCAAGGTCAGAAATACGAGTTTTCTTTAATCCTAAGGCTTTATCTAAACCGTGTACAGGGAAAGGTGTATATACTTCATCTATCGTAATACCTTGTTTACGAATAGATTTTACTGCTTTTAATAAATCATCATCGTCTCCGTAAAGACCATAAACGATTTTAGTGTTCGTGATGCTCATCTTCAGTATGATGTTTTTTATAGCTTTCGCCTGATGATTTCAAAATAGTTTTTAATTCAGATTGTGAAATAACTGGGAATGTACGTGCGTACAATAAGTATAACACAGAAAAGAATCCCATAGTACCTAAGAAGATACCTACGTCTACCCATGAAGGCATAAACATTGTCCAGCTCGATGGTAAATAGTCACGAGATAAGTTGATAACGATAATATCAAAACGCTCGAACCACATACCGATGTTAACTACGATAGAGATAACGAATGTCCAGAAGAAGTTTCTTCTGATTGGACGAATCCATAATAATCCTGGTACTAAAACGTTACAGATAATTAACGCCCAGAATGCCCACCAATAAGGTCCTGTTGCTGCTCCTGGAGAGAAGTATGTAAAGTCTTCGTAACGAGATCCTGAATACCAAGCGATCCATAACTCTGTTAAGTAAGCTACTGCAACCATACCACCTGTTACAACGATTACAATGTTCATGTACTCGATGTGTTTACGTGTGATATAATCTTCGTAGTGTAAAACTTTACGCATTACACTTAATAATGTTTGTACCATCGCGAAACCAGAGAAAATAGCTCCGGCAACGAAATATGGAGGATATACTGTTGAGTGCCATCCTTTGATTACCGACGTTGCGAAGTCAAAAGATACAATCGTGTGTACCGAGAATACTAATGGTGTACATAAACCAGCTAATACCAAAGATAACTCTTCGAAACGTTGCCAGTGTTTTGCTCCACCACCCCATCCGAATGATAAGATTCCGTAGATTTTCTTAGCGAATGGTTTTGTTGCACGGTCACGTACCATAGCGAAGTCAGGAATTAATCCCATCAACCAGAAAACTGTTGATACAGAGAAATACGTAGAAATCGCGAATACGTCCCATAATAATGGTGAGTTAAAGTTAGGCCATAAAGATCCAAATTGGTTAGGAATTGGGAATACCCAGTACATTAACCATGGACGACCCATGTGAATTACAGGGAATAACGCTGCCTGTACAACGGCGAAGATCGTCATGGCTTCCGCAGAACGGTTAACCGACATTCTCCATTTTTGACGGAATAATAATAAAACGGCCGAGATTAACGTACCAGCGTGACCGATACCTACCCACCATACGAAGTTGGTGATATCCCATCCCCAGTTAATCGTTCTATTCAATCCCCATACACCAATACCAGTTCCTACGGTATAAGCAATTGCTCCAACACCAAAGATGAATGCAACCATTGCTATACTGAAACATGTCCACCACAATTTACTTGCTGGCGTCTCAATTGGACGAGCAATGTCTACTGTGATATCGTGGTAGGTTTTATGTCCTAAAATAAGGGGTTCTCTTACCTGTGATTCGTAATGTGACATATTTGTTTACCTTATTAATTCTTTACTAATTTAATTAAGCTTGTTCTTTTCTGTTTCTAACTTTTACTTGATAGATAACGTTTGGTTTTGTACCAATTTCTTCTAATAAAACATAAGAACGTTTATCTTTTGAAGCTGCTCTTACTTCAGATTTATCATCATTGATATCACCAAATTTCATCGCACCTGTTCCACAAGCAGCAGCACAAGCAGCAGCAGCCATAAACTCTTCGTCTTTAACTACTCTATTCTCTTTCTTAGCTTTTAAGATTGCAGCTTGAGTTTGTTGGATACAGAATGAACATTTCTCAATTACTCCTCGTGTACGTACAACAACGTCTGGGTTAAGTACCATACGACCTAAATCATTGTTCATGTGGAAGTCATATTTGTCATTATTCGCCCAGTTAAACCAGTTGAAACGACGTACTTTGTAAGGACAGTTATTTGCACAATAACGAGTACCAACACAACGGTTATAAGCCATCATGTTTTGACCTTGACGACCATGAGATGTTGCACCTACTGGACACACAGTCTCACAAGGAGCGTGGTTACAGTGTTGACACATTAATGGTTGGAAAATCACATCTGGATTTTCAGCCTCTGGCTTAATTAAACGTGTATATTGTTGTGGTTCGTTATCTGGATCAGATTCTAACGCAACTTTTTGAGTTAATTTTCCGTCTTTATCTTGGTAAGTAACATCAGAGTAGTAACGGTCAATTCTTAACCAATACATATCTCTCGACATACGCATTTGCTCTTTACCAACAGTTGGTACGTTGTTTTCTGCTTGACAAGCAATTACACACGCTCCACATCCTGTACAAGAATTCATATCAATTGTTAAATTGAAGTGAGGTCCTGTAGAACGATCAAAACTAGCCCATAAGTCAACTTCACCTACTGGAGAATCTCCTCTCCATGTTGGCATCTTCGCAACTGGATTCCATTCTTGACGATCTGTATTGATGAAATCAGCTAAAGAAACTTCTCTTGCGATTTCGTAACGTCCCATCAATGTTGGTTGCTGTTGCATGTTAGCAAATTCGTGTTTATCTGAACGAGAAGATTTTTCGATCTTAACGTTAGATGCACCTACATTACCAGTGTATAATGCGAAAGCATTAACCCCTACATTGTTTGCAACTTTACCAGCTTTTGTACGACCATAACCGAAAGCTAAACCTACAGTTCCGATTGCTTGACCTGGTTGGATGAATACTGGAACGTTTTCTAAAACTACTCCATTAACAGTTAAGTTTACATACTCACCGTCAAATTGCATTCTTCCGTTTGTAACGTTGTAGTTATCTTGAATTTTGATTCCTAATTTTTCCGCATCATTTGGATTAACTGTTAAATAGTTATCCCAAGAGTTACGTGTAATTGGATCTGGTAATTCTTGTAACCAAGGATTGTTTGCTTGTGTACCATCTCCTAAACCAGCTTTAGAATAGAATTGAATTTCCCATTCTGTTGCTTTAGCTCCAGCTAATTTTGTAGCAGCCGCAGCAGCAACACCAGTGTTAGCATTAAATGCAGAAGTTTCAGTCGCTTCATTATAACCATTGTATAATGCTTTGTTGAAATCTACACCTAATTTTGGTAAAATAGCTGATTCCCAGTTTTGTTTTACATATAAGTAATATGGAGAAACTTTTTGTCTTGTTGCAGAAACCGCCATCACCATAATTGGATCATTTGGATCTTCTACTTCTGTAACTTTAGTAACTCCTGTCATCCATGCGATTAATGAATCTTGGAATTGACGAGAATCAAAAATACGTGGAATTGTTGGTTGTTGTAATGAATATACACCTGTTAATGGGTTGAAATCATTCCAAGACTCTAAACCGTGAGTAACTGGAGCAATAACGTCCATTACTGATGCAGTTTCGTCTAATTTTTCAACTAAACCAACTTTAAGTCCAATGTTTTTAAAAGCTCCTTCAATTTCTTTTGCATTTTTAGCATTGTAAATTGGATTTGTTTGGAAGTTTAATAAAACTCCAACTTGTCCAGCTTTAGCTTCAGCAACAAATTGATTAAATACAGCGTCGTTAGACTCTTTTAATAAAACAGCTTTATCAGAAACTGCAGCTGATCCTAATAATTGGTTAATTGCAAATGCAATTGCGTATGCTTCTTTCGAACCATCTGCCATTACTACAGCTTTAGAACCTTTTGCTGTTAATTCAGCAGCAATAGCTAATGCTTCTTTAGAAGAAGCTGAACCACCTGCTAATTTATTATAAACTTCAGCCAATACTTTTTCAGTATCAGTTGGTTTTAATGGATAACGTGTATCAGCATTTGCTCCTGTTAAAGATAAAACAGATTCTACTTGGATGTGACGCATCATGTTTGCTCCTGGTTTACGAGCAACACCATAATCACCTTCCATTCCACCACCATTGTAATCACCTAAGAAATCTGCGTTGAAAGAAACAACTAATTCAGCATTCTTAAGATCATAGAATGGCAATTCTCTTTTTCCGTAAACTTCTTGCGCTGCGTCTAATGCATTCGTAGAAGAAATTGCATCATAAACAACGTGTTGAGTTGTTGGATATTTTGTTGCAAACTCAGCAATCAACTTTTTAGTTGTTGGTGAAGGTAAAGAAGAAGTTAAAATAACTACTTTTTTCCCTCCTACTGATGCTAATGCTTTTGTTACACGTGCATCAAGCTCTTTCCAAGATGTTGCTTTGAAGTTATCACCTGCGTTTGTTAAAGGTGATTTTATTTTATCAGAATCGTATAATGATAATACAGATGCCTGAACACGTGCATTTGTAGAACCATAATATTTTGCGCCTTTGTTTGCATCAATTCTAATAGGACGACCTTCTCTTGTACGTACTAATACGTTCGCGTAATCGTATCCATCAAAAACTGTTGATGCATAATAAGTAGGTACACCAGGCATAATGTTTTCTGGTTTCACTACATAAGGAACAGATTTTACGATTGGAGCTTCACAGGCTGCTAAAGTAACAGCAGCTGTACTGAACCCTAAAATCTTCAAAAAGTCACGTCGTGAAGTTTGACTATTCTCCATGGCGTTATCATTCCCTAAGAAATTATCTACAGGAATTTCTTCTGCAAATTCGTTGGTAGTTAACTTTTCATTTAATGTATTGTCAGTTAACTCCTCAAAACTTTTCCAGTAATTTTTCTTCGAAGCCATTTATACTCCTCTCTTTTTTATATTAATAATGACATTTACCACACTCTAAACCTCCGATAGCATCAACTGTAATCTTAGTTGCGTCACCGTACTGTTTTTTCAGTTTTTCGTGTAGTTCTGCGTAATATTCTTTGTTATACTCGTTGTCCATATCTACCTCAGTAGTTCTGTGACACTCGATACACCATCCCATTGTGAAATCATTCGCCATTTTTACTTCGTTCATTTCATCAACACGTCCGTGACATGCGAAACAAACTTGGTCTCCTGATCCAATGTTCAATTCTTTAGCATTTGGAATAGTTCCATCTTTAATTGCTTTCTTAATCGCTTTCTCTCCAGCTACAACGTGTTGTGCGTGGCTAAAGAATACGAAATCTGGCATATTGTGGATACGTACCCATTCGATTGGTTTTTGTGGACCATCGTATTTGTTCGTTTCTGGATTCCATCCAATCGCTTTATACATTTTTTGGATTTCTCCTGTATAGAAATTCTTAACTGCTTCCTCATCAGCGAATTTACCAGAAGTGATTAATTCTTCTTCGAAGTAATCTCCTTTGTATTCTTTGATTGTTTTGTGACAGTTCATACATACGTTTGGTGAAGGAATTCCAGACACTTTACCGTATTTAGCAGAACTGTGACAGTACTGACAGTCGATACCTTGTACACCTGCGTGAACTTTGTGAGAGAAATAAATTGGTTGTTCTGGCTCGTAACCTTTATCAACACCAATTCCCATTAATCCCCAATACACGTTGTACAATGCAAAGAATGCTAATACTGCGATTAACACACCACCAACTTTTTGGTATTTCTGAAAGAATTCAGCAAAAGAAAAAGCTACTCTTTCAGTTTCTGCATTTAATTCCTCTGTAGCTGTCGCTTTAACTAATGCATTAACGCGAACCAAGATCCACAATAATAATACCGCTAAAACAACAAAACCTACTGCAATTACTCCTGAATTAGCTCCACCTCCTTGTGCAGCCTCAGCAGCTTTTTTCGCAGCGGCTTCTTTCTTTTTCGCAGCTTTAGCTTCTTCAAAAGCCTTAACTCCTGCATCAGGATCAGCTGTATATGCTAAAATATTATCAATATCACCTTCTGATAAGTTAGGGAAAGCTAACATTTCAGTGTTATTGTAATCAGCATAAATTTTGTTTGCATACGCATCTCCTGATTCACGCAAAGCTTTGTTGTCCTTAATCCAAGCGTGTAACCACTCTTTTCCAAGTCCAGCTTCTTCTTGTACGCGTTTCTCAACATTACGTAATTCCGGCCCAATTAATTTACCATCAATCTGGTGACATGCAGTACAGTTGGCTTCGAATAATTCGTAACCTTTTCCTGCATCTTGGGCATTTGCTAGGGAGAACGTCGATAGTATTATCGCGCAGCTCCATAAACGTATTCTTTTTAGAAATCTTGCCTTCATTTACTTAAATAATCTCAGTTCGTTGTTTCTTTTAACTCGTTTTTATTTGAACACTTAACTAACAGCAAAAATAGCTTCAATACTTAATAAAATCATAAAGTTTACATACTGAACTTTGTCATTGAGCTTAATTTAAAACGTTTCTAAATTAATTGTTAAAAAATATCGCTGTATAAATATTATCTATTTGATTTGATAGAAAAGATTTAGAACAAGAAAAATTGCTATTTAACATAATTTTAAAAATAATCAAAGTTCTTTTTATTAGAATCTGCCAATCAATTTTATAGTTTTATCATCATTAATTAGTATTCATAAAAAAATTGGAACAATATTCGTTGTAAGAAAATAAAAGTCTATAAAATTTAATAACTTAATTGTAAAAAGTATATTTGCACAAATTAATTTCATCTTATGAAAAAATTTATCTTTTTATTCCTTATTACTTTTTCTTCTTGTGTTTTTGCTCAAGATAAAATTGATACTGTTCAAATCATCAATAATGGTACATTGAATATGGAAATTGATAGTAGAATAAATAATGTATTAAAAGCAAAAGAAGATGCTGTTTGTAGTTATACCACTACTGTAAAGAAACCGACAGAGAAAAAACCAGTTATACAATCTAATGATCCTTGTGCGGGAACGCCACAAGTAAGTGGTTTCAAAATTCAGATTTATTATTCAAAAGATAGAAAAGATGCGGAGAAAGTAAGAAATGAATTTTCTAATTCTTATCCACATTTATCGGCTCAGACTGCTTATTTCTCGCCAGATTATCGTGTTTTGGTTGGAGATTATTTCACAAGAGCATCAGCTTCGAGAGATATTCGTCGTTTAAAATCAAAATATAACAGTGCTTTTTCTATTCCGTTCAAGGTTTTGTGTAGAAAAGCGAAGTAATAGTTTATAAAAAGGAAAATGTATCCTTATCACAACAAAATAAAACAACGAATAAATAATGGCGAATTAGTTTCGTTTGAGTTTGTAGAAAAATATAAAAATATTTCTCCATGTTTAGTTTTATATTTCAAAACAGAACCTTTTATAAGACATATTCGCGAGCATCGTTTTTCTGAATATAGACAATTACTAAAAATAGAAAACGATTAACTTCTTTTAGAGATTTAAAATTTATTCGAAAACATAAAAAAATCGTTATCAATAATCTTGGTAACGCTTTTTTATATTTTAATGGTAATATTTAGTAGTTGATTCATGCTTTTGTTTTTAGTTGTTCAGAATTCTAACTCTGCCCTCAATTTCTAATTGGATAAGTATCGATGCTAAATTAGTTTGTACAAATCCTAAATTACCTGCAACTAAAACACCTTTTTCTCCAGTCGATATTTTTTCGATTCCATAAACACTCGATTCATCTTCGGGACTCGAATTTCCTTCGTAACGATAGATGTAAATAATCTTAAAATCATGCGGATGATCAATCAAATCACTTTCTAATAAATTAAAATCTTCTTGATATCCTTTTTTGGCAAGCTCGCTTAGCGCAACACTTGACGTTTCATAATTAAATTGCCTTCTTTCGAACATAAAATTTATTTTTATTTTGTTAATAATTATAAATCTAATTAATTAATAGACAGAAAGTTGTTAAACATACGTTAACAATTTGATGACATAAAAAATTTAACATACTTAATGATTTATTGTATTCGAAATAAGTTCTTATTTTTGACAAAAAGATAAAATGATTTTAGAAAAATTAAACCAAAACGAAGCAAATTTTGCTGATGTTATCGCACATATCGAAGAAAATTATACTTATACAGCTTCTGCATTTGTAAATGGAAATCAGGAAAATGTTGTCGATCAAAATCAAGGAAGTGCAAAAGTTTTTGCGTTCGCAAAATTGAATAATTTTTCGGAAGATGATACCTTAAAATTATTTGCAGAACATTATCAAGCGGTTTTAGATACGCCAGAAGGAACAGACCACAACAACATTCGTCAATTTATGAAGAACGGTTGGAATGGTGTCAAATTTGAAAACGAAGTATTGAGAAAGAAATAATCTCGATAAGAATAATTAGAATAAACAAAAAACGTCTTACATAATGTAAGACGTTTTTTGTTAATTTAAGGCAGTATCCCAAAAACTGTGTAAATATAAAATAAGGTGGTTTTTAGTAACTCACCTTATTTATTTTATTAAATTTATAAAACACAGTTTATTATGAAAAAATCTGTAGCACAATTGATCCAAGATCAAGGTCATTTAGAGGGGATCACTAAGTAAATTATTAAAAGAATTACATTCAGACTTATTAGAAGCCATGCTTCATGGGGAGCTTGAAGCCCATTTAGACTATTCCAAAAATGAGAAAAGTGACAATCCAAACGCGCGAAATGGCACTACTTCAAAACGTTTAAAAAGTGAATATGGAGAAACGACAATAGAGGTTCCTCGGGATCGTGAAGGTAGTTTCGAGCCCATTATCGTTCCAAAACATCAATCCAAATCCGTTTCCGTTGAAAACATGGTGATTTCGCTTTACGCAAAAGGTCTGAGTGTTTCGGATATTGAGCAGGAACTTTACGAATTATATGGCTACAAACTCTCTACATCAGCGATCTCCATCATTACTGATAAAGTGAATAGTCAAGTATTGGATTGGCAAAATCGTCCTCTTGAATCGATTTATTGCATTGTTTGGATGGATGGTATTGTATTCAAAGTACGTCAAGGTGGAAAAGTAATCAATAAAACGATTTATTTAGCCGTTGGTTTAAATCGTAAAGGTCACAAAGAAATCCTTGGCATGTGGCTTGGAGAGAACGAATCTGCTGCTTTTTGGCAAGGTGTGATGACTGATTTGAAAGTTCGTGGAGTTGAAGATATTTTGATTACTGTAACCGATAATTTGAACGGATTTACTCAGGCAATCACCAATATTTTCCCTCAAGCGAACACACAAATTTGTGTAGTTCATCAAATTAGAAACTCGGCTCGATATGTGGTTTGGAAAGATAAAAAAGAGTTTACCTCAGATATGAAATTGATTTATAATGCGACAAATAGAGAAATGGCAGCTCATGAATTAGACCGATTCGCCGAAAAATGGAATCAAAAATATCCTTACGCGATACAATCTTGGAGAAATAACTGGGACGAATTGACTGTATTTTTTGACTTTCCCATTGAAATCAGAAAAATTATTTACACCACCAATCTTATCGAAAATTTGAACGGAAAAGTGCGTAAATACACCAAAAATAAGATGGTATTCCCAACGGACGACGCGCTGAAAAAGTCGGTTTATCTATCCTTAATGCAAATTTCTAAAAAGTGGACACAACCTATTCATAATTGGGGGATAATTTTAAATCAATTTTTAACTATTTTTGAAAAAAGGGTTCAACTATAAAATAGTCAAACCCATCTGAAATCTATTTACACAAAATTTTAGATAGTGTCTTATTTAACTAAAAAGGCGCCATAAAACTAATCGTATAATGATCGATGGTTTTTCCATTCAAATCTTTCAATTCCAAACTAACTGGTACTTTATACGATTTTAGCTCGCTTTTCGGAATTTTAATATCAATTAAACCTTGCTTCAATTCGCCTTCGTCTATCTTTATATATTTATCAGGTTCTACTAGCAATACGGTTTTTCCACCTTTGAAACCATTCACATTTACAACTAATTTGTACGTTTCATTCGTTTTATTCATCAAACTATATTGCATCGTATTGATAATATAATCGCCTTCTACAACATAATCTTTTCCTGGAACTTGTAAAAATTTTACCTCGACATCACTTCTATTCGACATAAAAATCGTCATAGCAGAAATCATCGCAACCAAAACTAACGTAAACGTGACTAATCTTGCAGTTATTTTGAATGATTTTCCTTGTTCAATATTTTCTTCGGAAGCATATTTTATTAATCCTGTTGGCAAATTAATCTTCGTCATAATATCATCGCAAGCATCCATACAAGCTGTACAATTGATACATTCTAACTGAGAACCATTTCTGATATCGATTCCCGTAGGACAAACCGCCACACATTGACCACAATCGATACAATCTCCTTTTCCTGCAGCAACACGATCTTCACCTTTTCTGAATTTTGAACGTCCATTTGTGCTTTCACCACGTTTAAAATCATACGAAACTTGAATCGTTTTTTTGTCAATCAAAACACCTTGAAATCTCCCGTAAGGACAAACCAACGTACAAACTTGCTCACGAAACCAAGCGAAAACAAAATAGAAAAAAATACTAAAAATAAATGTTCCCAATAATAAACCTCCATGCTCTGATGGACCTTCGGTAATTACTTTGATCAATTCATCCATTCCGATGATATATGCCAAAAATATATTCGAAAAGAAAAACGAAATAATGTAAAATATCGTCCACTTTCCTCCTCTTTTCAAAATTTTTTCTTCGTTCCAATCTTGTTTATCCAAACGAATTTGTTTGCTTCTATCACCTTCTATCCAATACTCAATTTTACGAAAAACACTTTCCATAAAAATTGTTTGCGGACATAACCATCCACAAAACAATCGTCCATAAACAGTCGTAAATAATATAATAAAAACCACACTTACAATCATCCCGAAAGCAAGTAAGAAAAAATCTGTTGTAAAAAATGGATAACCAAAAAGAATGAAATTCGTATTGAACACATCAAATTTAAAAATAGGATTTCCATTTGTTAATTTTATAAAGGGTAACCCAACTAATAAAAGCAATAGAACCGAAGAAACAATTGTACGATAATTAGTGTATCTCCCAGAAGGTTTCTTCGCATACACCCATTTTCGAGTTCCTTTTTTATCCATTGTTGCGACCTCTGTTCTGAATTGCTCATTCTCTTTTTCGAACCCAAGTTGCGTTGTATCATGCTTTACATCACTCATACCATTTACTTAATATCTATGCAAATTTACCGCTACATCTACGCTAAACTTTGGCACTATTTATGGTATTTATGGTAATATTTACGGATTGATATAAATCATTAATTCATAAAAACATAGACCTCCCCCCCTAAACTACCTAGTATGAGAATTTTAATTTATTTTATCACATTATGCTTTGCAAATAGTTTATATGCGCAAGAAATACATAACACAAAAAATGTCTCTCAATTAGCTATTTATCCGAGCTGCGAAGATTCTACAGACAATTATTCGGGGTGTTTTGAAAACAAACTAACAGAAGATGTTTCACAGCGATTAGCGAATATAAAATTGGATAAAATCTTAAAAGGTTCAGGAGATTATTTCGCAAAATTATTTTTTGTGATTGATGAAAACGGAAACTTCACAAATGTAACTTCCCAAGGAAATGAAACTTTAGCAAGAATTTCGACACATATTTTATACAAAATAAATCGTGAACAAGAAGAAAGTGCAACCAAAATAAAACCTGCTTTAGTAGACGGAAATCCTGTAAAAGTTAGTTTTAATATTCCAGTAAAATACAATTTAAAGTAACTACGAATAATATTGTTTTCTGAATTGTTCGGGCGTAAACTCAGTGTATTTTTTGAAGAATTTCACAAAATAAGAAGCATCCTGAAAATTGAGTAAATACGCAATTTCTGTGACCGAAATTTCTTTATTTACCAACAAACGTTTTGCTTCTAAAACAATGCGACTTCTTATTAATTCACCTGCCGAAGTAGCTAACACATCTTTGCAAAGTGCATTCAAATGATTGGGTGTGATGTACAACAATTCGGCATACTCTTTTGGTAATTTTTTGATCTTGAAATTTTGTTCAATAAGTGACTGAAAATTACGCAACAACACCGATTGATAATCATTTTTTTTGACATTTACAGCTTCCAAACTACGTTCAATATCAATGAATAAATTCATCAAATGGAAACCAATTTTTAAATTCGAGAATTGATTATTTTCTTGATTTTCATTTATCATTTCTTCAAAATAACTTGAAATTTTTTCTTGTACATCTGGCGAAATTTCAACCACATGATCTTTCACCAAAATAGATTGTAAAAATCTAAATTTCTGTAAAATGGAAGAATTAATTCCAATCCAATCGAAAAAATTATCAAAGAAATTCACGACAAATCCATCATATTCTTCCTTAAAATACCATTGATGCACTTGCCCTGGTTTCATAAAATACATTGTTCCAGATTTTGCCTCAAATTTCTCAAAATCGATCAAATGCTCGCCACTACCTTCTGTAAAATAGACCAAATGGTAATAATTATGACTGTGAACTTCCTGTAAATGTGGATTACTATCAACATAACCTCTAAAACGATCGATGGAAAACAACTCATTGCTATTTTTTTCGGTATTCAGGTTACAGATATCGTATGTTGGAAAAAGTCTTTTAGTCATTTTGAAACAAATTATCAAGTGTAAAAATAAAGAATATTTGAAAGGAAAAATTTAACTTTAAACAATAGAACATCAAAAATGGAATTTAAAGAGAAAAAAATTGTCTTACTTTCTTTGGATGGCGGAGGAATTAGAGGAATTATATCGTGTGTCATTTTAAAATACATCGAAGATAAATTAAAGGAAATTCATGACGAAAATGCTAAAATAGGCGATTATGTCGATTTTATTGCAGGTACAAGTACTGGTGCTTTAATCGCTTCTTTGTTGTTATCGCCTTCGGAAGATAATCCTAAAAAAGCAAAACACTCGATTACAGATGCGTTGAATATTTATTTGGGAGAAGGAAAAAATATTTTCTCAAAAACATTCTGGACAATTCTCAATAATCCGTTGAGTGTGCTAAAAGATAATTTACCAACGCTTGTATTGGAAGAGCAATTAAAAATCGTTTTTGGAGATACAGAGTTAAAAGATTTGATTCGTCCTTCCGCGATAGTATCTTATGATACTGAGCATCAAAAACCAAAAATTTTCAATTCGATTGATGGAATCTCTCCTTTCCGAAATTTCTATGTAAAAGATATTTGCCGTGCTTCATCAGCTGCGCCAACTTATTTTGAACCTGCAAAAATAAAATCATTCGCTGATCAAGAATTTAGTTGTATTGATGGTGGTGTTTTTGCAAACAATCCAACTTTTGTTGGCTTTATCGAAACGCAAAAAATAAATTTTAATAAATACTTCAAAGATGAATTAAAGTATAATGGAACAGCTCCTTTACAAGAATTTATTATCATTTCTCTCGGAAATGGTTCGCGTGCAAAATCTTATAAACACGAACATTTAACAGGAATTTCAAAATCTAAATGGGTAGATCCTTTGGTAGACATTTTTATTTCGACTGGCGTTGATATGGTCGATCAGGAAATGAGAAGCATGTTCGCTTTATTGAAGCCAAAATATCAACAAAATTATTATCGATTTAATCCTGAAATTCCAGAATCTGCATTGGATTTAGGAAATGTTTCCAACAGCAACATTAAAACATTATTGGACGTTGCCAATGATTATGTCGCAAAACACAAAGAACATTTGGATGAAGTCGTTCAAAAATTAATTTTCAATCAAATTGAAATCTCATAAAAAAAGGCTTTGAGTAAAATTTCAAAGCCTTTTGTAATTTCTATTTATTTCGAACATAAACAAATATTTCCTGTTCTCGATTCAATCCTCTATTATCCACAATACTTTCTAAACACGCATGACAATCTGTTACAATTCCCTCTCCATTGTAATTCGTGTAACTCCCATTCTCTAGCGCAACAACATGTGGTTTCAACAAATCTGCATTCAGTTTTTTGCGTTCTCCAATCAAGGTGTACACATATTCACGTCCAGTTTCGTCAGTAAAATTATCTACTTTATAAATTTGATCCAATTCTCTTTCGTGATCAATTATAACAAATAAGTAGTCTTTGTGGCTATCTTTTTCAAAAAAAATTCTTCTCATAGCTTCAATTGTTTGACTCAAATTTAATAAAAGAATATTGGTTTTACCAATGAAAATTAAAAAGTTTTAAGAGAATTTTAAAATATTATCAATTTCAAAACAGATAATATTTTACTTTTACATTAGCCAAAACACAAAAATGAAAACTCTTCTAAAAATCTTGACTTTAGGATTAATTTGCCTTATTTGTCAACCAATTTTTGCGCAAAAAAACGCGAAATTAAAACATGACTTCGAAAAAATTATCCGTTCAAAACATTCATTTCCTTTTAATGGAGTTGTGATTGTTTCCAAAAATGGTAAAACGATGTATGAAAAAGTACATTTCTGGTATTATCCTTGTAGGAAATTTGTATCTTGAATCCAACTAAAACGAATAAAATCTAACCAATTGGAATTCAATACAAAAAAAATACTCAAATATTTCTCTCTTACGCTTTTATCAATAATTTTATTGCTGACCATTGCAATTTTTAGTTTACAGTTTCCTGCTGTACAAAATTTTGTAAAAAATAAATTAGTTAATTACCTCGAAAATAAAATACATACAAAAGTTCAATTAGATCGTATTTATATCGATTTTCCAAACAGTTTGGTCATGGAAAATCTTTTTTTACAAGGACAAGATGTCGACACACTTTTATCGGTCAAAAAATTTGACGTTGGTTTAGATATTTGGCAATTGACCAAAAGTAAAGCCGATATAAAATCTATTGATTTAAATGGTGTTCACGCGAATGTTATTCGTAAACCAGATGGAAAATTCAATTTCAATTATATTATCAATGCTTTTGCAACAGACGAAAAAGACGAAAGTCCTTCAAAGCCATTTATCATTTCGTTAGATAAAATAAAACTGAATGATATTAATGTTTCCTTCAATGATCAGCAAGCGGCAAATAACATCAAAGTTTATCTAAATTCATTTGATACGCGTGTCAAAAAATTCGATTTAGAGCAAAATTCGTATGGAATTGGCGATATCAATTTGGATGGTTTAAAACTAAAATTGAAACAAGATATTGTAAAAGAAGTTGCGAAAAAAGTAGAAGAAAAAGTAGATTCTTTGAATGATCAAAAGCCAATGAAAATTGAATTGAACGGAATTAATTTAACCAATTTTGAAGTAGATTATGGTGATGATATTTCTGGAATGTTTGCTAAAGTCAAATTCAAAGATTTCAAAACGCGTGTTAAAAAACTTGATTTACAACAAAATTCTTATGCGGTTGATGATATTTTAGTGAATGGTTTGTTGGTTGATTTTGATCAAAAAATGGTTAATAAAATCAAAGAAAATAATGTTGATAAAATTGATCCAAAATCTAAGCAAAACCCTCTTCAAATTGCATTAAACAAAATTAATTTGAATGATATAAAAGTCAATTATGGTGATGAAAACTCTAAGACTTTTGCCAAAATTAACTTAAACGAATTCGAAACGAAAGTCAATAAACTTGATCTTGACAATTCTATTTTCGATATCGAAAATATTTTATTGAAAGACGCAGATATTGAAGCGAATTTATACCTTTCTTCGAACAGTTCTACTTCAACCTCATCTACTTCTTCATCACCAATGAATTTGGTTTTGAATGAAACGAAATTAGAAAATGTAAAAGTAAAATACAACAATACAGCTGAACGTCGAACTGCACAAGGAATGGATTTTAATCATTTGGATTTTTCTAAATTAAATCTTGATTTGCGCGATTTCGAAATGAAAAATAACACATTTGCTGGACAAGTAAAAAGTGCTGAAATAAAAGAATCAAGAGGATTGAATATTCAGAAATTGACAACAAATTTCTTGTACGCAAACACACAAGCGTATCTGAAAAACCTCTATTTACAAACACCAAAAACTGTTCTTCGTGACGAAGTTATTTTGCACTACAATACGATTAATGAGTTAACTTCTCATCCAGAAAATGTTTTGGTTAATGCGAATATCAAAAACTCAAAAATTGGTTTTGCAGATATTTTAAATCTTGCTCCAACGCTTAGAAATACGACGCCTTTCGACAAATATCCAAACGCCATTCTGAGTGTTAACACCAATGTAAAAGGAAAAGTAAACGATTTATTGATTAACAATCTCCAAGTTTCTGGTTTAGACGATTTGCAACTTTCGGCTTCTGGAAGAGTGAAAAATGCGATGAATCCGAAGAATTTATTTTATGATTTAAACATCAAAAACTTCTCGACATCATCAAAAACGATTTATAATTTAGTTCCGAAAAAAACTATTCCAAATAACATTAGAATTCCTTCAAAGCTTTCTGTCAAAGGAAATGCAAAAGGAACAACCGAAATTATCAATACACAATTGGCAATAAATTCTACGTTGGGAAATGCGAAAATTGATGCAATTGTGGACATGCAAAAAAAGGATGCAGAAAAATATAATGTCAAAGCAGATCTACAAAATTTGGATATTGGAACGCTTATTAGCAACAAAGATTTAGGTAAAATAACTGGAAAAATTAACGCTGTTGGAACAAGTTTCAACCCTGAAAAAATGGTTACAAAACTTTCAGGAACCGTTTCATCCGCTTATTACAATAAATATACTTATCAAAATATTGCGCTCGACGCAAAAGTGAATCGTGGTGCGTTTGATGCGCATGTTTTCTCAAAAGATCCAAATGCGAATCTTAATTTAACTGCTTCTGGTGTGTACAAAAAGGATTTATCAGATGTAAAATTGAACGGAAATATTGTCAAATTAGATGTTCAAAAGCTTGGTTTTTACAATGAATCAATGATTGTTGCAGGAGAAATTGATGCCAATTTTGCTGATTTAAATCCAGATTATTTAAATGGTTCTTTGTACCTGAAAAACTTTGCATTATCCAATACAAAAGATGTTTTTCCAATGCAAGAAGTGAGCTTGATTGCGACTTCAACTGCTGATTCGAATCAAATTAGTTTGACTTCACAATTGGCCGATTTGGATATGAAAGGAAAATTTAAATTGACACAAATTTTTGGTTCGCTAACTTCAACAATTAACCAATATTATGAATTTCAGAAACCAAATAAAGACGAAAAAATAGAACCTCATCAATTCTTTACTTTGAATGCAAAAATTAAAGATGATGAGTTGATTCGAAGATTTGTTCCAGATTTGAAAAACTTCGAAACCATAACATTTGATGCAACTTATAATACAGATTCAAAACAGATTAATGTGGATGGAAAAATCCCAAATTTAACGTACGGAACAAATACGATTAACAATGGATTGATAAAATTATCCAACCAAAATGAAGCCTTGTTGTATTCGTTGAATGTGGATGCGTTAAAAAGCGAAAGTTTTCAATTACAAAAAATTGATTTGAATGGTGATATTACAAATAATGTGATCAATTATAACGTTTCGACAAAGGATGTGAAAGATGTAACGCAATTTTTGCTGGCTGGAAATCTAAAAACGTTGAATGATATCACGGAAATTAGTCTAAATCCGAATGGATTGGTTTTAAACTACGATCAATGGCAAGTTGGCGAAGGAAATTTAATTCAGTTAAGAAAAGATGGAATTGTGGCGAATAATTTCAGTTTGATGAACAATGGAAGTCAAATTTTATTGCAATCTGAATCGGAAAAAGGAACAAGTCCACTGAATATTACCATTAAATATTTCAAAATTGAAACCATTGCAGAAATCATTAAAAAAGAGGATTTACCTGCCGAAGGAACAATCAATGGAACAGCTCAAATTAGAGATTTAAACAAAGAAATGACCTTCAATGCTGATTTGACCGTTTCAGATTTAAAAGCTTTTGGAAATCCTATTGGAAATATTATAGCAAAAGTAAAAAACACTTCTCCAACCATGATTAACGCTGACATTACCTTAGATGGAAACAGCAACAACATGAAGATTTTTGGAGATTATAACACCAAAGAAAGTGCGTTTGATTTAGCTTTAGATATCAATCGATTAGAAATGAAATCGGTGCAAGGATTTACAATGAATCAAATCAAAGACACAGAAGGTTATATTTCTGGAAATCTAAAAATCGCTGGAACAATGGATAAGCCGAGCATTTTAGGTCAAGTCAAATTTAATCAAGTAGGTTTAACGATTGCTGAAACAGGAAGTAATTTCAGAAAAATTGATGACGTGATTGATTTCACGAACGAAGGAATTGAGTTCAATCGATTCAAAATTAATGACAACGATGGTAATTCATTAACGATAAGAGGAGAAATTTTAACCGAAACGTATCGTGACTTCGCTTTCAATTTAACAGCAAATGCACGAGATTTCAATGTGGTAAATTCAGAAAAATCGAACGACGCCATCATGTACGGAAAGTTAGCTGTTAATGCAAACTTAACGATAAAAGGTGACTTAGATTTACCGAAAGTAAACGGAAGCTTAACCGTGACTGATGATACGAATTTCACATTTGTTTTACCACAATCTTCACCTTCTTTACAAGAGCGCGAAGGAATTGTCGAATTTATCGATCAAGATCAAGTGGCGCTTCAAGAAACGATTAAAACAGATGAATTAATAGCCGAATCTAAAATAAAAGGGTTAGATGTAAGTGTCAATATTGAAATTAGTAAAGAAGCTAAAACATCTATTATCATCGACAAAGCAAACGGAGATTTTGTTGAAATACAAGGTGAAGCAGAATTAACAGGCGGAATGGATCCTTCAGGAAAAATGACGTTGGTTGGCGTTTATCAAGTAGAAAAAGGTGCGTACGAACTTTCGGTAAGCTTGTTAAAACGTCGTTTTGATATTCAGAAAGGAAGTACCATTACATGGACTGGTGAGCCAACTACAGCCAATTTAGACATTACGGCGATTTACAAAACAAAAGCTGCTCCCATTGATTTAATCGAACAACAAATTTCAGGTTATTCATCAGCAGAAATGAACATGTACAAACAACGAATTCCGTTCAATACTGAATTAATTTTAAAAGGTGAACTATTAAAGCCTGATATTAAATTCAATATTTCAATGGATAAAGACAATCCTTCCATTGCAACTGCGGTAATCGAAAATACACAATCGAAATTGGATCAGTTGAAAAATGATGAAGCCGAAATGAACAAGCAAGTATTTGCCTTGTTATTATTGAATCGTTTTATTGGCGAAAATCCATTCGAAAGTAAAACAAGTGTTTCTGCAGAAACAATGGCGCTACAAAGTGTGAGTAATATTTTGTCGCAACAATTGAATAATTTGGCGGATGATTTAATCCAAGGAATTGATATCGATTTGGGATTAGATACACAAGACGATTATTCTTCGGGATCTAAAAATACACGAACAGACCTGAATGTTGCCGTGAGCAAACGTTTGTTAAACGACCGATTGAAAGTTTCGGTTGGAAGTAATTTTGGTTTAGATGGTGATGCGCGAGAAAATGAAAACATGACTAATATTGCGGGTGATATTACAATTGATTATAGTTTATCGCGTGATGGTCGATACATGTTGAGAGCTTATCGAAAAGATGAATACCAAGTCGCATTACAAGGACAAATTGTAGAAACAGGCGTTGGATTTATCATCACATTAGATTACGATAAATTCAAAGAAATTTTCGAGAAAAGAAGAAAAAATAGAGCGAACAGAGCAAATAGAAAAACACAAAATCAAGAAGTGAAACCATGAAAAAATCAGTTTTAACCTATATCAAATTTATAACTTGTTCAATTTCTATTTTAGGTATTTCTTCTTGTAGCAATACACGTTTTCTGAAAGAAGGTGAAATGCTTTACACGGGCTCTAAATTAACAATAGAAGGCGATTCGTTAAGCAAAACCGACAAAGCTGAATTAAAAGATAATCTCGAAAAAAATATCATTCCAAAACCTAATTCAAGTTTTTTTGGACTTCGTCCTCGTTTGTACATTTACAACATCACGAGCGAACCTAAAAAGCAAAAAGGATTGAAATATTGGTTGAAATATAAAGTGGGACAGAAACCTGTTTTATTGGGTGATGTCGACATCGAATTCAATAAAGATATTTTAGTTAATTATTCTGAAAACAAAGGATATTTCAATGCCAAAGCACAGGGTGATACAATAAGTAAAAACAAAAAAGCGGAAGTGCATTATGTCTTGCAACCGCGCAAACGTTATTACATCAACCAAGTTAATTTCCCAAAAGATACCACTTTGGCGGTCAACAAGGAAATTAAAAAAACGCAAGCAAATACGTTACTGAAAGATAAACAACCTTTCGATTTGGATGTAATCAAAGCTGAACGAGAACGAATAGATGCGCGTCTGAAAGAAAATGGTTATTATTATTTTCATCCTGATAACATCATTGTGCAAGCGGATAGTACGGTTACGAATAAGCAAGATGTCGAACTATTTGTCAAGTTAAAAGACAAAACGCCAGAACAAGCAAAACAACAATATAGTATTGACAAAGTAATTGTTTTCCCAGATTATAACATTCGAGACGCACGAAAAGGTATCTATAAAATGCCGATGAACAATGATTCCTTAGCAAAATACGAGCAAAATGGTTTTTACATGGTTGATCCAAAAAATAGTTTCAAACCAAAAGTTTTTGATCGTGCGTTATATTTTAAAACGGGAGAGATTTACAACCGAGCAGATCATAATTTAACCCTTAATCGATTAATTAATTTGGGGGTATTCAAATTTGTGAAAAATGATTTCGTGATTTCTGATTCGGTTAACCATAAATTTGATGTGTATTATACCTTAACACCACGCGAATTTCAGTCGTTGAGATTAGAAGTTTTAGGACGAACAAACTCGGCGAATTATGGTGGTGGTGAGTTAAATTTAAATTGGACACATCGAAACATTTTCAAAGGTGCAGAACAGCTTAAAATGGCGTTATATGGTGCATTTGATATGCAATTGGGCGGACAAAAAGATGCAAATAATATTTTTAGAGCTGGTTTTAATACGCAACTTTCTATTCCGAGAATTGTAGCGCCTTTCAAATTTCATTCATCAAGTGCGTTTGTACCGAGAACCAATATTGAGATTGGTTACGAATATCAAAACAGATCGAGATTATATACGCTTCACAATTTCAATACTTCTTTTGGTTACGTTTGGAAAGAGAATGCGCAAAAAGAACATAATTTAAAGATTTTTAGTGCAACTTTAGTCTTTCCAGAAAAAGTGACAGATGAATACAACAGCAAAATCTACGATTCAATTGGAAATATCATCAACCCAAGTTTGAAACGCGTTGTCGACAAACAATTAATTTTTGGACCACAGTATTCGTATACGTATACCACAACAATGTTACCTCGAAAAAGCACATTCTATTACCGAGGTTTAGTTGATTTGGCTGGAAATTTAACAGGATTAATAACAGGTGCGAATGCGAAAAAAGACAAGGAAAAAGAAATTTTCAAAATACCATTTAGTCAATATGCAAAAATGGAACATGACTTCCGTTTTTACCATAAATTCTCGGAAAAATCATCAATAGCCACACGATTCATTGGCGGAATAGCCTATCCGTACGGAAACTCTGAATTTGTTCCCTATTCCAAACAATTTTTTGTAGGAGGAAGTAACAGTATTCGTGCATTTAGAGCCCGAACATTAGGGCCAGGAAGTTATGATCCACGTAATCAAAATTCGAATTTCTTTTTTGATCAATCAGGTGATATTAAATTAGAACTAAATGCAGAATTTAGACAAAAATTATTCAGTTTTCTTAACCTTGCGTTATTTGTGGATGCAGGAAACATTTGGTTAATTAACGAAGATGAAACACGTCCAGGTTCCAAATTCTCAAAAGATTTTATGAGCGAAATAGCAGTTGGAGCAGGTTTAGGATTACGTCTTGATTTTAATATTTTAATTTTAAGATTAGATTTAGCAACTCCACTTCGAGTGCCTTATTACGAAAAGAATGATCGCTGGACTTTTGATAAAATAGATTTTGGAGACAAAGCATGGCGAAAAGACAACTTGATCTTGAACATCGCGATTGGATATCCATTCTAAGCAAAGCGTAAAGCGTAAAGCGTAAAGCGTAAAGCGTAAAGCGTAAAGCGTAAAGCGTAAAGCGTAAAGCAAAAATAAAAAAAATGAGCGTCACAATGGACGCTCATTTTTTTATTTAATGATATATTTATTTTAAGTCAAAACGATCTGCATTCATCACTTTGTTCCAAGCTGCCACGAAATCATTCACAAATTTATCTTGCGCATCTGCTTGTGCATAAACTTCTGCTACGGCACGTAATTCAGAATTTGAACCGAATACTAAGTCCGCACGAGTTCCTGTCCATTTTGGTGCGCCAGTTTTACGATTAGATCCCATATAGATTTCTTTCGTTTCATCTGTCGCTTTCCAAACGGTACCCATATCCAATAAATTCACAAAGAAATCGTTTGTCAATTGACCTGGACGATCGGTGAAAATACCATGTTTAGAACCATCATAATTCGCATTCATCGCACGCATTCCACCAACTAAAACAGTTAATTCTGGTGCAGTCAAGGTTAACAATTGTGCTTTATCAATCACCAATTCTTCTGTCGAAACAGATCTTCTTGTATTTTTGCGGTAGTTTTTAACCCCATCTGCAATTGTTTCTAAGTATGCTACAGATTCAACTTCTGTTTCCTCTTGCGTTGCATCTCCACGACCTGCTGCAAACGGAACTGTAATTGTTTTCCCAGCATCTTTTGCTGCTTTTTCAATCGCTGCATTTCCTCCTAATACAATTAAATCGGCAATCGAAACTTGTTTTGAAGAATTCGCTGAATTAAATTCTTGTTGAATATTTTCTAAAGCTGTTAACACTTTATTCAATTGAATTGGATTATTTGCTTCCCAATTTTTCATTGGTTCCAAACGAATACGCGCACCATTCGCTCCTCCACGTTTATCCGATCCACGGAAAGACGAAGCCGAAGCCCAAGCTGTAGAAACTAATTCTGAAACAGATAATCCTGAAGCTAAAATTTTAGATTTCAAATCAGCGATATCAACCTCATCAATTAATTCATGTGTAACAGCTGGAATTGGATCTTGCCAAGTGAACACTTCTTTCGGAACATCTGCACCTAAATAACGAGAAAGTGGTCCCATATCACGGTGTGTCAACTTGAACCATGCCTTACGGAAAGCATCTTCAAATTCTTCTGGATGTTGCAAGAAACGACGTCCAATTTTTTCGTAAGCTGGATCCATACGTAACGCAATATCCGAAGTCAACATCGTTGGTCTTAATTTTTTTGAAGCATCATGCGCATGTGGAATAATTTCGCCTACATCTTTTGCTACCCATTGATGAGCACCTGCAGGAGATTTTGTTAATTCCCATTCGAAACCAAATAAATAACTTAAAAATAAATTTGACCATTCTGTTGGTTTACTTGTCCAAGTTACTTCAATACCTGATGTAATTGTGTCACCTGCATTTCCTGTTCCGTACGAGTTTTTCCAACCCAAACCTTGCATTTCCAAATCAGAAGCTTCAGGATCTGGGCCAACATGATCAGCCGAAGCCGCACCATGCGTTTTTCCGAAAGTGTGACCACCAGCAATCAACGCCAATGTTTCTTCATCATTCATTGCCATACGCGCAAACGTATCACGAATATCGCGTGCCGAAGCCAAAGGATCTGGATTACCATCTGGACCTTCTGGATTCACGTAAATTAATCCCATTTGTACCGCAGCCAACGGATTTTCTAAATCGCGATCACCAGAATAACGGCTATTTGCACCACCACTCTCTTCTAACCATATTTTTTCAGAACCCCAATAAACATCCATATTTGGTTCCCAAACATCAGCACGACCACCAGCAAAACCTAACGTTTTGAATCCCATCGACTCTAATGCTACATTTCCTGTTAAGATAATTAAATCTGCCCACGAAATTTTATTACCATATTTTTGTTTGATAGGCCAAATTAAACGACGCGCTTTGTCCAACGAAACGTTGTCTGGCCATGAGTTAAGCGGCGCAAAACGTTGCTGTCCTTCACCTGCTCCACCACGACCATCTTGCACACGGTATGTACCCGCACTATGCCACGCCATACGAATGAAAAATGGACCATAATGCCCAAAATCTGCTGGCCACCAATCTTGAGAATCAGTCATCAAAGCTTTTAAATCAGCTTTAACAGCTTCTAAATCTAATTTTTTAAATTCTTCGGCGTAATTAAAATCTTCCCCCATTGGGTTCGATTTATTTGAATGTTGACGTAAAATATCAACTTTTAATTGATTTGGCCACCAATCTTGATTTTGTGTTCCTTCTCCTGCCACTGGTTTTGACATTGTACCATTGTGGAAAGGGCATTTTGAAATATCACCTCCTTGATTCTCCATGAATACTATTTTTTTATGTTTAATAATTTTTGTTTTGTAAATATCATAAATATAGTAATTTGTCTTATCAATTAAAAATCAAATTGTTTTATCAATCAATCAATTTATTTTATATAGAATGTAAATTAAATAGTTATTAATTATATTATAAAAATTGATTCGTTTATTTTTAATGAGTAAAGAGATTTCGAGAATCGACTAGCTTTTAAGTTTATATCTGTATCAAGATAAAACTACATTTCACATAATATCAATGCATAGAAATTTTCAATCTTAACTTCAATATATCTTAACATCGTAAAATTATTATAGTCAAAAAAATGTTTATACATTTGTAACAATGAAATTTATAATTCTCATAATTGCATTATATGTTAATGTTCTATCATTTGTGCCATGTCAAGACACAAATACTAATAGAACGCAAGTTTCTATGGTGCATAGTGAGAAAGATAATTCAGATCATAAAGATCAATGTAGTCCTTTGTGCGTTTGTAATTGTTGTCAAATTACAATTTCATCAATGAAATTTACACGATTACTAAAAACTCCTAAAGTTTTTGAACCAAATACTTCCAAGAAAATACAATTCAAAAAGAATACAATTCAAAACCAATTGTATGCCGATATCTGGCAACCTCCTAAAATAAATATTGCTTAACGAGACGATTTCTTTTTTCGTCTACACATTGATTTCAATTGATATAAAATTGAAGTCAACACTTTTCTGTGCTCATTTATTTTGATAATAAGTGGGTAATGTTAATACAATTAATCAAATTATCTGTGTTAGATAAAATCATAAAATTTAGTATCCAAAACAAAATTGTTATTGGAATTATGACTGTATTGTGGATTATCTGGGGCGTATGGAGCGCAACAAAATTGCCAATAGATGCGGTACCCGATATTACCAACAATCAAGTCCAAATTATTACGGTCAGCCCTACTCTAGCTGGTCAAGAAGTAGAACAATTGGTCACTTTTCCAATTGAGCAAAGTATTGCGAATATTCCTGATATCGAAGAAACAAGAAGTATTTCTCGTTTTGGTTTATCTGTGATTACGGTAGTGTTTAAAGAAGATGTAGATATTTATTTTGCGCGTCAATTAGTCAACGAAAAATTAAAAGAAGCACAAGAAGACATTCCGCAAGGTGTTGGCATTCCCGAATTATCACCTGTGAGTACTGGTCTTGGAGAAGTCTATCAATATATTTTACATCCTAAAAAGGGAAGTGAGAAAAAATACAATTCAAAACAATTGCGCGAAATGCAAGATTGGATTGTTCGTAGACAATTAAACGGAACGCCTGGTGTTGCTGAGATCAATAGTTTCGGTGGAGAATTGAAGGAATACGAAGTTGCTTTAGATCCGAATAGATTGCGCGCAATGGGAATTAGTGTATCGGATATTTTTGATGCCTTAGAAAAAAATAATCAAAATACTGGAGGAGCTTACATCGATAAGAAGCCAAATGCTTACTTTATTCGAGGAATTGGAATGGTAACTTCTTTAGATGATGTAAAATTAATTCCTATAAAAAATGCGACGGGAACTGTTCCTATTTTTATAAAAGATGTAGCTGATGTAAGACTAGGACATGCCATACGATACGGAGCAATGACTTACAATGGTGAAGTAGATGCTGTTGGTGGTGTTGTGATGATGTTAAAAGGTGCGAATTCTAATGAAGTAGTTAATCTAATTAAAGAAAAAATACCAACAATTCAAAAATCGTTACCAGATGATATCGTCATCGAGCCTTTCCTTGATCGAACGAATTTAGTAAATCGTGCAATTAAAACAGTAGAAAAAAATCTGATCGAAGGTGCATTAATTGTCATTTTTGTATTGGTTATTTTTCTTGGTAATCTAAGAGCTGGTTTAATCGTTGCATCTGCCATTCCTCTATCCTTATTATTTGCATTAGGAATGATGAATGTTTTTGGTGTGAGTGCGAATTTAATGAGTTTAGGAGCTATTGATTTTGGATTGATAGTCGATGGAGCAGTTATTATTGTAGAAGCGACTTTACATCATCTAGGGCTTAGAAAATCAACGCATCGATTAACCCAAAAAGAAATGGATGAAGAGGTTTTTCTTTCAGCTTCAAAAATTAGAAATTCAGCCGCATTCGGGGAAATCATCATACTTATTGTCTACATTCCTATTCTTACTTTGGTTGGTGTAGAAGGAAAAATGTTTACACCAATGGCTAAAACAGTTGGCTTTGCAATTCTAGGCGCATTGATTCTTTCGTTAACGTACATCCCAATGATGAGTGCTTTATTTTTATCAAAAAAGCCTACTCTCAAAGCTTCTTTTTCAGATAAAATGATGGTGAAAATCCATAAAGTTTATGAACCATTATTAGAAAAAGCAATCCGAATCAAATATTGGTTAGTTGGTATTACTGTTGCAATTTTTGCAGTATCAATTATTCAATTCAGAAATATGGGTGGCGAATTTATTCCACAATTACAAGAAGGTGATTTTGCTTTTCACTGTATTTTACCACAAGGAAGTTCCTTAACCCAAAGTTTAGAAACATCCATGCAAGCTTCTCGAATTTTAAAAGAATTTGATGAAGTAAAAATGGTCGTTGGTAAAACAGGTTCCGCTGAGGTTCCTACAGATCCTATGCCTCCTGAAGCAACAGATATGATTGTGGTTCTAAAACCAAAGGACGAATGGAAACGTAACATTTCTTATGAAGAATTAGGTGATGAAATGATGGAAAAACTAGAGGTTATTCCTGGTGTTTTCTTTGAAAAAAATCAACCAATCCAAATGCGTTTTAATGAATTGATGACAGGAATTCGACAAGATGTAGCTGTCAAAATTTTTGGCGAAAATTTAGATTCTCTCTCTTATTATGCAGATAAAACCTCAAAAGCAATTCAATCTGTTGAAGGTGTTACAGCGCCACAAGTGGAACGCGTAAGTGGTTTGCCTCAGATTAATGTTGAATATGACCGAATCCGAATGGCAAATTATGGATTAAATATCAAAGATGTAAATGATATGTTGAGTACAGCATTTGCAGGAAAAACAGCTGGACAAGTTTTCGAGAATGAACGACGCTTTGATTTGGTTGTTCGATTGGATAGTGCGCATCGAAAAAGCATTGATGACATTAACAATTTAATGATTCCTACAAGTTCTGGCAATCAAATTCCAATCTCTCAGGTGGCAAAAGTGAGTTATAAATTAGGTGCTTCACAAATTAGTCGCGAAGAAGGAAAACGAAGAATTGTAATTGGTTTCAATGTAAAAGATCGTGATGTACAATCAGTTGTAAAAGATATTCAGACAAAATTAGACAATGAAATCAAATTGCCTTCTGGTTATTATTTCACCTATGGAGGACAGTTCGAAAATCTACAAGCAGCTAGTCAACGTTTGATGATCGCAGTACCAATCTCCTTATTATTAATTTTCATGTTATTGTATTTCACATTTCATTCATTCAAACAAGCTGCATTAATTTTCACAGCAATTCCAATGAGTGCAATCGGAGGTATTTTTGCATTAATTATTCGCGATATGCCATTTAGCATTAGTGCCGGAATTGGTTTTATTGCTTTGTTCGGAGTAGCTGTTTTAAATGGAATTGTTTTAATTGGAACATTCAACCAATTAGAAAAAGAAGGAGAGAAAAATATTTTAAAACGAATAATGGAAGGAACCAATATTCGATTACGACCTGTGTTAATGACAGCAACAGTTGCATCTTTAGGATTTTTACCGATGGCAATTTCCACAGGCGCAGGTGCCGAGGTTCAAAAACCTTTAGCAACAGTTGTCATTGGAGGATTAATCACAGCTACTTTTTTAACCTTATTTGTATTACCAATGTTATATTTAATTTTCAATTCAAAACTTCCGAAAATAAAATTGAATTCAAAAAATACACTTCCATTTCTTGTAATCGGAATGTTTTTAATCGGACAATCTATTCAAGGGCAAACTCATTCAATTAACATTCAAGAAGCACAACAAATTGCAATTGAAAATAATCCATTAATCAAAGCAGATGAACGAAGTATCTCATCAAGTGAAGCTTTAAAAGGAGCCGCAAATGAATTACCAAAATTAAATGTGGAAGCGCAACTTGGGCAATATGCGAGTCCAAAATTTGATTATGGTTTATCTATTTCTCAAAGTATTCCATTTCCAACGATTTTTAAACATCGAAAGGCAGTTTTAGAATCAGAAGTGAATAGCAAGAAGATACAAAAGGAAGTGACAACAAACGAATTGTTGAAACAAGTGAGAACCTATTTCTATCAGATCGAATATTTAGAATATAACCATGATCAACTCGAACAATTAAATAAACTTTATTTAGAATTTATTCGAATTGCTTCGGTTCGATTTAATGCAGGTGATATTAAGAAAATCGAAATTAATACAGCAGAAACACAACAAGGAGAAATCAATTTGTTGCTGAAACAAAACAAAGTGTATTTAGCAAATGCGTACAAAAATCTAAACGTATTATTGAATACCGAAGAGAATTTTACAATTACCAAAGAGACAAATTATATTCCATTAAAATTGAGTGGAATTTTAGACGGTTCTACAATTGATAATAATCCTACTCTCAAAGCTTTTTACCAACAGATGGAAATTACAGAACGAAACAAAGAAGTCGTAAAAGCCGAAGGTTTACCAGAATTTTCACTTGGTGTAAACAGTTTATCGATGATTGGAATGCACGAAAAAAATGGAGTACAAAGGTATTACAATGGCCTTGATCGTTTTACTTCTGTAAACCTTGGTGTTGCAATTCCATTAACGTTTGGTGCTACAAAGGCAAAAATCAAAGCTTTGGAATATGATAAACAAGCCATTCAAGAAACAGCCAATTTTCAAAAACAACAGTTAACGATTCAACTTGATAATTCAATTAATCAATATCAACAAGATTGGGAACAATATGAGTATTATGTAAACCAAGCCATTCCAAATGCAGAAAAAATTGTAAAAGCAGCTCAATTGGGTTACAAAACTGGTGAAATCTCGTATGTCGAATATCTTTTTGCATTGCAAACCGCAACGGATATTCAATTAAAATATCTTGAATCGATACAACAAGTCAATCAAACTGTTGTCAATATTAATTCTATCATCAATCAATAAAATGAAAACAATAAAGATTATTATCTATAGCGTGTTAGCCATATTATTTCTAAGTAATTGTACCAAAGAAACAAAAACGGCACAACCTACAGAAGAAAAAGAAGCTGAGCACGAAGAAGCTCCACAAACAATTGCTACGCTAACAGAAGAACAAATGAAGGCTGTTGGTGTAAAACTGGGAACAATTGAAGTAAAGGAGTTAACAGCTATGATTAAAGCAAATGGAATTTTAAACGTTCCGAATAGCAATATGGCAAGTGTTGCATCCATGTTTGGTGGAGTAATACAAACCTTACCCATTCAGGAAGGTTCATATGTCAAAAAAGGACAAGTAATTGCGACAATTTCAAATCCAGAATTTATTCTAACACAAGAGCAATATTTAACTGTTTTGAGTCGAATTACCTATGCAGAGCAAGAATTTAGACGACAAAAAGAATTGTTTGATAACGATGCTGGTGCAAAAAAGAATCTTCAGAACTCTTCTGCTGAATTGAAAACATTACGTTCTCAAAAAGCATCTTTGTCTCGTCAACTGCAAATGATGGGAATTAATCCTTCTAAAGTAAGCAATGCAAATTTGAAAAATGGAATGGTAATTACAGCACCAATTAGTGGAACAGTAAGTAAAATTATTGCGCAAATAGGGAGTTATGTAGATGTCTCGTCTCCTGTCGCTGAAATCATTGATAACAGTTCTATTCACTTAGATTTACAAGTTTTCGAGAAAGATTTACCTAAAATGAAAGTTGGTCAAGTTATTCAATTTGAATTAACAAATAATCCAGGAAACAGTTACGAAGCAGTCGTTTACAGCATTGGTTCTTCTTTCGAAAATGAAAGTAAAACCATTGCAGTACATAGCAAAGTACGAGGAAATAAATCTGGATTGATAAATGGAATGAATATTACAGGAGCCGTAAGCTTAAGTAATTCCTCTACACCTGCTGTTCCCAATGATGCAATTGTAGAAGCGGATGGTAAATTTTACATCTTTGTCAAAACAAACAAAAAAGTAGAAGAGCATACAGATGAAGAAAGTAAAGATCCGAACGAAAAGAACAAAGAACATAAAAATGAAACATCGATAAACTTTGAAAAAATCGAGGTTGTAAAAGGTTCTTCAGATATGGGTTACACAGCTATTACAACCGTAAATGAAATTGATCCAACTGCACAGATTGTTGTAAAAGGAGCCTTTTTCGTTAATGCTAAATTAAGTAATTCTGGCGATCACGGACATTAAAAACAATTCAAATAAATTGAGTTGTTCCCCTAACTAACTTCCAATAAAAAGTCCGATAAACAATATGTTTATTGGACTTTTTTATAATTGTAATAAGCAACCTTTTTTATATTCAGTTTTTCTTATAGAATTTACCTTCTCTATTGTAATGTGTATTATTTTTTCAATTATAATAGATACTTTTTTAGATAAGTAAAAATACCTTGACTTCAATCGTTTTAATTCAACCTCTACTTTTTATAATTCTCATATCTAACGTCTAAAATCTAACTAACAAGTAATATAATCCTAATAAATTTGGAAAATATCAATTTTAACGTTTCGCATTCGAATGTTTTAAGGTGTAAAAAAACAACTATTCTAAATCACCTGAACTACAAAAATCTTTTACATACATTCTACAGCCATTATGTTGCCTTTATCCTGCCTTTATCCTGCCTTTATGTTGGGAGTATCTAGCAAGTTGACCGTCCTAATATAACTATACATGTTTTTAAATAAATCCTATTATAGTTATACACCAATTGATCTTAATCCTAAATTGTACTATACAAGGAAGTTTTGAAGATTAAACCTCTATTAAATTTTTTATTTAAAGTTGAATATATATAGATGAACTATGTTTTACCAACATTTAAATTCACTTTTCTGTAAACGAACTCAAATTCCGAAATACGAATTTCAGACAAATATACGTTCTCATTATCTTGCTTTTAACATCAAAGAGTATCTGCTATTAATTATTGATGAAAGTAAGTGAACCCACGCGTTGTTTATGTAATTTACATTTAGTGAGTGTTTATTACCAACCTCACCTTATGGGTGTACAATCACCCTCAAAATTATAGTGTTTTAAGATTTAAATTTCTATTATTTACCCAGTCAAGGTTAAACATAGACAAACAAAATTTTTATAATGTTCAAATTAATTTCCAAAGCTAACGTAGGAGTTGTAGCCAAGTTTATTTTTTTAATCTTCGAATTGTTTTTTGTATAAAAACATTTGAAAAAACATACTTTTTAATCTATTGCAATTTCATGCCATTATCTATTGATGAAAGAACAATAAGTGAGCCGTTGTATATGTTGTTTACATTTAGTGAGTGTTCGTAATCAACCTCACCTTATGGGTGTACAATCACCCTCAAAAATTATAATTTATGCTATAATAAGCTCTATTCCTGCTTTATCAGCTTTGTATTTTATTTTAGTCATCAGTTCATAATAACTCCAATTCCTCAATACAAATTCTTCTTCTTTGGCTAGCTCCATCCTTTCTTCTTGATCCAATAATATAAGTGTTCCTGCTTTATTATTGATGCAAAAATCAATTAGCTTTCGACTGTAAACATGTAATCGATTATGTACGTAATTACGTTCTAATTGACTCATTTTTTCTAGCGCTTTTAGTTTTCTAGTTCTTCCTTTGCCCGATTTCGCATAGGCTACTCCTACTTGCGTTCGTTTACGGGAGGCTTGTATCGCTAATCTTCTATACAAAAACTCTTCTTTGGTTCCGATAGAAAGTCTAGATTTACCTACTTTTACAACCAATGGATATTCTAATGATAAAGAAGCTTCTGCAATAGTTTCGGGTTGTAATTGATGATTTTCTTTTTCAATTTCAACAACAGCTAACCAAAATATTTTACCTTTTTCTATTTTTATTTGCGACGTACAAAGTTTAACTTCACCATTTACTACTTGTTCCAATAGTTTTTTGTTGCCTGTAAAATCTTTTCCTAAATAGGTTTTGAATGGAAGTTGAAACAACCGAAAACAAAAACTTTTTTTCTCGGGATGATAAGATAATTTACTAATACTTTCTGCTCCAAAAGGAAATGCCATATCTCGTTTGAAGTTTTTTAAAGAAGCTTCTCCTCTCCAATATTCTTGGTAATCTTTGTTAAACGTACTGTGGAGCCTATTATTTAAACACGATAATATATTCATCGGAATTTCACCCTTAAAACGATTTGATATCACATGATAAGTGGTATTTATTCGCGAACGTTGTAAGATTCCTGCTTCATCTTTCTTTTCATCAACCAACTTGGGTACAATCCCTTCTGAGAGATACAAAAACTCTTTCACCATTCCTTGTATATATAAATGAGAAACGATCAAATTAGCAGCTCTAAAACATCTGTTTCGCCATCTATAAAGCTTATCAAATGCCTCTTTACGTTCTTCTTGGGTTGGTAAATCGACGATTAACTGTATTTTTCGAGTAAGTATTAAAGTAGATTTTTCCATCATCAATAGTTTAAGAATTTAACTTTATTTTGTTGAGTAAATTTATAGGCGACTATAAATTCATTGTGTACTTCTTTTTGAGATAGTTGTAATTCTTCAGCGATATTTGCAAAAGATTGTTTACGCTCGCATCGAAGTTTTAAAATCAACGATTGTGTTTCGCTTATTTGATTTTGTTTCTCTACAGTAGAGACTGTTTTGGTTTTAATAACTAACTTGTCTTGGTGATTTAAAATCATCTTAAGATCCGCTATAGCATGTTTAATTTCGTTACTTGTTTCAGTTATTCCTCTTCCCATTGCATTGGCAATCGCTTTGTATTGAAATCCATGTTTTAAACAGAGTTCAATCAAATGCTTTCTTTCATCACTTAATAGGGGTAACACTTTTATAATTTCCTCATAATAGTGCTGTTGCCTATCATGGTCGATTAGGTTTTGAATATTATCAGCGGGTTCATATCCAGCCAAATAACTTTGATAATTCTCATAACTTTCTAGAGAGCTCACGGTTCTAAAAAACTTATTCTTCGGTTTAGCATAATGCGAATAACAACTGTATTTCATGACAAGTCTCAAAAAGAAAAAGATATGATCAGGAGATTCCATCTTCTCTCGATATTCCCAAAGTTTCAGAAACACATCTTGAACCAAACATTCCACAACAAATTCGTCCTTAATTATTTGTTTTCCAAACCAAAATATGCGTTTATTATATCTGACATAAATACGTTCGAAAGCAGTAGAATTGCCTTTTTTTAATAATTCAAATTCTTTTTCTAGCATAATAAAGGTGGTTTTAATTATGTTTTACGTGATACGTTTGACGTTCTACGTTTTAACATCGTTTTTTAAATTCAACATTAGTTTTAAAAGCCACTCCTTTTCCTGTACATCGCGCCAACTTTGTTCTTGGGAAAGGGGTTTTTTGTTATGTTTTACGCTCTACGCTTAACGTTTTACGTTATTTTTTTAGTTTTACGTGATACGTATTAAGTTCTACATTTTTATTCTTATTATATTCAAATTCACTTATAACAAAGAATTTTAGAGTCGACATACGATTTGTAGACGAGCTTCAATTCATTGAAACAAGCGTAAAAAAGATTAGTGAGCGATAGCGAATCATTTAATCTTTTTAGTGCGTGAAATGGTAATTGAACGTCGAAAATCGCAGTCTTGATTTTTTTTGTTTCGTTTTTTTTATCAAGAAAAAAAATGAAAGTAAAATTCTTTTTATCATATGATACTCATCAAAGCTTATCATTTAGCTGTCATTCTGAGCTTGTCTCAGAATCGCATTCAATATGTCATTTCGAGGTATCGAGAAATCTTTTGTCGCTTTTTACTTGACTAAAAAGTAACCAAAAAGTCAAGGCCGTAAACCTCTTTATTAAAAATGTTCTCCTTTCACAAAAGATTTTACAAACCCTACGGGCTAAAACCTTTTTAACGCTGCATTCAATCATTTTCTTAACGTGAGAGTTTTAATGCCGGTTTTTCATCCGTTTTCAATATTCAAATTTACTTTTAACAACATATTTTAGAGTCGACATACGATTTGCAGACGAGTTTCAATCCATTGAAACAAACGTAAAAAAGATTAGTGAGCGGTAGCGAATCATTTAATCTTTTTAGTGCGTGAGATGGTAATTGAACGTCGAAAATCGCAGTCTTGACTTTTTTGGTTCGTTTTTGTGTCAAGACAAAAATGAATGTAAAATTCTTTTTATCACATGAGTATTAATCAGAGCTTACCATCTCGCTGTCATTCTAAGCTTGTCTAAGAATCGCATCCTACAATTCTAACATCTAATTTCTCATATCTAACATCTAATTTGTACATTTTACAACTCAACACCGATACACGAACACCGAACAAACCATACGGAACGCATATACAATGGATACAGAATGGATACAGCGCGGATACACAACCGATACAGAAAAGTGTCATTTTGGATATACACCGATACAGGAATTTAACACTTTTTAACACATTATTTCTCTAATATTCTGTCATTTCGAGAAATCTTTTGTCACTTTTTTTATTCATTGAATATCTATTTTAATTATTGGTATTCATATGCCCTTCGGGGAACAGTCAAAAAAACTAACGAAAAAAAACTTGTCTTTGATTTTCGACGGTCAAAATTAGTTTTAGCCATTCAATATTTTAAATCATTTGCTACGCAAACAGTAAAACATTTTAACCATGCCTTTCAACTTTTTGACACTCGCCTCCAAATCATATGACATTTTTTTAATTCCTTTTTCAATATTCAAATTCACTTTCTACAATGAGTTTTGTCATTCTTGACTTGTCTCAGAATCGCATCCTATATATTTGATTTAGATTCCACTCAAACAACTAACATCTAATCTGTACATCATACATTTAACTTATTACTTATAACTCATTACTTACAACTTAAAACAGGTAGTAGCCCCAATAAATTTGGAAAATGGCAATAAAGGGTTTACTTTTAATGTGCGAAAAATAAAAGTATAACCTAGCTGTCAAAGTCTCATTACCGAGGCTCTGATAGAGAGCGAGTAAAGAAAGGGGAACCTTTTCTTTACGTTCCGTTAAATGTTATAAAACGGAGAATTGTTCTTTAAAAGAATGGAAAAAACGAACAGACTTTGTCTGGAGGTTTTTTACGGATGAATTGAAATTGTTTCGTTCTCATTTTGTGTTGGGTTTTATGGAACGATGTTTCTCGTGTATGAAGATATACTTGCAAAAAAAGCAAGGCGGCTTCACACTTTAGTACCGTGGGCGACCAAACCCAGCTTATAAACTCGAAAGTTTAAAAGTTACCCCTAAAGCATATGTGAAAACCGCCCATGCCGTATTACGAAAGTACAAAACTTTTGAGACATGGAGCGATTTCACGAAACTCTCGAGGTAAAATTGGTCGTTTCGATTCGAGATTCATCGTTTTAATTATGACTATTAAAAGTCTAATTATCAATTCGCTTATACAAATATAAACAATTTTAATTAAAACCCAATATGTTGGGTGATTATTTTTAGTTAAATGAATAAAATATTCGAATTTGAAACTACACAATTTGATTTTGATTTAATTAATCATGTGAAAAATCTCAGAAAAGTTAATAGGATAACTAAAGATGAACTAAGCCTAAAAATGGGGGTTGCTAGAAGCTTTGTTAGTAATGTTGAATCTTATACACAGCGACATAAATATAGCACCCGTCACATAACTCTTTTGGCAAAAGCATTTGGATATAAAAACATTGGAGAATTGTTAGATTTTCCAACTCCTAAATATGATAAAATTAAAGTGACTGTAGAGCAAACTTATAATGAGGCAGGCACTAAAGTATTGAAAAGTGAGGTGGTGAAGATTGTTGAGATAAAATAATGTGTTAGATTTTACAAATTATCACAAAAAATCTAAAGGACTTGGTGTCGATTTTTTATCAATATCTGTAATGTGCGTATAAATCATGGTAGTTCTAATGTCGTTATGACCTAATAATTCTTGAACTACACGTACATCAATTCCACTTTTTATAAGATGAGTAGCATATGAATGTCTTAAAGTATGTACGCTGCCTTTTGATAAAACACCAGCTTTACTCATAGCATTTTTTAAAATTAATTGGACGCTCCTTTCGCTGTATTGATTCCCTTTAGCCCCTTCAAACAAAAAGTCTTTAGGTTGATAAACCTTATAATATTCTCTCAATAATAACAAAAGTTTATCTGGCAAAGCTACTATTCGATCTTTGTTACCTTTACTTTGACGAATAAGAAGTAAATCACTTTCCGATTTTATATCTGCAATTTTTAAATTTATCAATTCGCTTAGTCGCAATCCACAGCTATAGATTATGGTAAGAATAGCTTTATGTTTTAAATTTTCTGTTGCATTTAATAAATTTCGTACTTCTTCTTGAGAAAAGAAAGTTGGTAATTTATTAACTTTTCGTTTCGGATAAAGATAATTTAATTCGATTTTCTGATTTTCAACTAATTCAAATACTTTTTTAATTGCCCCAACCAAAGAACGTTGATAGGAAACACTGATATTTTCTTGAGTTACTTTTGTATTGATAAACAATTCGATTTCTGAAATAGGAATTTCATCTAATCTATTGTATTTTTCCATCTGCTCTAAGAAAACTTGAGCGTAACCACAATACGATTTTATGGTATTGTTTGCATATCGTTGTAATTTTAATCGATTTTGCAACGTTTTTAGAATTGTTTCGCTATCCATACATTCATTATTACATTTTACATCAAATTACTTCGTGATACATGAATTTTGTTTTAGTAAGTGTCTAATTTACAAAAAAATAATTATATTTGTTTTTAATTTTACGAAATGCGGATATAGTTGATTTTTTACGAAACAAAAGCTAGATCAGTTTCGTGAAAAAACAATGTTAGGCGATATTTTATAAAAATTGTAACTTTGAAATAAAAAAGTGGAAAAAATATATATTGAAAATTTTGGTGGAATAAAAAAAATGGATTTTGAATTTAAGTCCATAAATATACTTATTGGACCTCAAGGCTCTGGTAAAAGTATTACTGTTAAACTTCTATACTTTTTTAAAAACTTCATTAATGAAATTATAAAAAATATAGAAAATGAAGAATCAAAACGTGATTTAGACAAGAATCATAAAGAAACTTTTATAACTTTCTTTCCACGTGAATCATGGCCAAAAGAAAAATTTTTGATAAAGTATGAAAATGATTTAACCTTTATTATCGTTGAAAAAATAGATAATAAGCTTAAATTTGAATATTCAGAAAATTTGAAAAAATTACTTTCGAAAGGGAAAAAAATATATACGACCGAAAAAAGTAAGCTTCTCCAAGAAGGTAAAATTTCAAATTTTAGACTTCATCGAGAAATAAGTCAAAAAGTTACAAAATGTATTCAAGATGAGCTTGGTCATGAGTCGACTTATCAACAATTTTTCATTCCTGCTGGACGAAGTTTTTTTGCAAATATTCAAAGTACAATATTCTCTTTTTTAAGTGAAAATAGAACACTTGATCCATTTTTAATTGAATTTGGCTCATTTTATGAAAATCTAAAAAGATTTTATAACGATATTGTTCAAGATAAAACTGAAAGAAAAGATAAGGAATTTGATGATTTAATTTCTCAAATATTAAATAGTAATTATTTTAGAGAAAAAGAAAAAGATTTTTTAATTCACTCAGACAATCGAAAAGTGAATTTGACAAACGCATCTTCAGGACAACAAGAGACATTGCCTTTAATGATTATCTTAAAGACTTTAAATTATATTGGTTCAGCAGGTGGAGGTTTTACACTATACATTGAAGAACCAGAAGCTCATTTATTTCCAACTGCACAAAAGAAAATTGTTGAATTACTTGCACGCACCTTTAATAATGAAAATAGAAATTTTCAAATTTTTATTACAACGCATAGTCCTTATATTTTGTCTTCATTCAATAATTTGATATATGCTGGAAATTTATCCAATACATCAGAAAAATTTTCAAATGAAGTTAATTTAGTAGTTTCACCTAAAGAAAAATTAAATACAGAATTGTTTAGCGTGTATTCACTAAGAAATAATGAGAAGAGATACTTAATGGATAATGAGACTAATCTAATTTCATCTACAATTTTAGATTCAGTTTCAGAAGATATTTCACTCCAATTTGATAAATTATTAAATATTGAATTCGCATGAAATGTAGATCTAAGTCAAAACAAAAATTATTTGTTTTTGAAGAAAACAGAAGTAAATTAACTCTTGAAAATAAAAATTTAGTAGATTCAGAAACGGTTAAAGTTGATGGATGTGAAATTGATGATGAATCAATAAGATGTGATTTTTTACATATTGCAAATGAAATTGAATTTTTTATTGAATTAAAAGGACAAGATATAGAACATGCATTAAATCAAATTAAAGCTACAATCAAAAAACTAAGTAAAAATATTAAAAATTCTCAAAAAAAATCTTATGTAATTTGTACACGTAGCCCCTTAACAACAAGTGAAATACAAAACCATAAATATTATTTCAGAAAAAATTATAACTCTGAATTAATCGTGAAAAGCTCACCTTTTAAAGATTCATATTAAAAAAACATCGCCTAACATTGTATTGGCAAAATGCGGGGTTAAAGTCTAAGTTGAACAATTTGTAATATTTAGCCGCCAATATTTTCCAATTTCACATTTTTGTTTAACTTAGTTTCATTGAAAAAATATTGGCTACGGTTGGTCTGAACTTGAACTTTCGTTCAATTTAAGCCCGCACTTCGCCAATACTTTTTCCGTTAGCGGTCATTGTAAACAGACACACTACATAAAATGAAAGTAACGACATCAAACATAATATTATTCATTGTTGTAGAACAACTCAATTACAGACAGAAACCAATGGAAAGATAAAAATGGAACATTAAGACAAATAGAAAATGAATGACAAATGACAGACAATGAAATAAAATTGAATTTTCAGGAACTTGATGACAACCTAAATTCGGCATTTGAAATAAACGATATTAGCAAACTGTCAGAACTTCTTGCAGACAATTGGACAATCCTTGAACCGAGCATTGGAATAGTTCGCAAAGATGACTTTATCAAAACCATAAAGGAGGGAAGGCTGCAACATTATTCAATGAAAAAGGAAGTAATACTTGTGAAAGTTTTTGACAATACAGCTTTGGTAATTTCACGAGGTAGAAATGTCGGAAAATATTTGAACAAACCTTACGATACAGAAATTTGGGTGACTAACATTTACAAGAAGGAAAAATCAAAATGGCTTTGTATATCTACACAAGAAGCACCTGTAATGTGTAAATTATAAAAAGTGTAATCTGGAAACTAAATTAAAAATATGACGAAAAAAATAATCCGTCAAACGAGATGAAATAAGAACAACGAACCGCTAACAAGGTATTGCCAAAAGCGGGGCTGAACGTCAATATGAGTACCGTCCGAAAAATTAACAGTTACAACACATCTATCAACTTTAATATCTGATGAGGAATAAGTATTCGATATCGCAGTTTTTGTATCTTGTAATAGTTTTGATTGCCCTCCTTTTTTATTATAATCATCCCACTTAGAATTGGGCATTATGTATAACATATCCAAATCCGATATACCTTTGATACCTGTATATCTTCCGTAAGAACCTACTTGCAGACTATTTGCAGTTTTGGAATCTATATCTCTATAAAATTCATTCAAAGATTTTGTTATACGACCATATCTGTAGGAAATAGTATCTGCTTTATCTTGAGGAATTTTAATATTTGATATAAACTCTTGAAAGGTTTCTGATGTTTTCATAATATTACTTCTCTTTTCTTACTCCTTTGAATGGTGTACCATCTTGTTTAACATCCATAAATTTCCCTGTATTTATATCTCTTTTAACCCATTGACTTGTTTTAGGGTTAAAAACTTGTGAGCGTTGTTTAACTGCTCCGTGGCGGCGATTATCACCCGGTATTCTGTTTGTAGCCATTAGCTAAAATTTTTATTAATAATTATTTAATAATTATCCCACGTGAAGCAAATCAGGATTGGATTTGTAGTATTCGAAAAGAAATATTTGAATTATAGAAATTATCTATTAAGTTTTATATTAAAAACTTATTTAAAGTTCTATTTTTGATTCATAGAATATCAATATTTCTTAAAGAGATTTCGATTATTAAGAAAATCATTACAAAAGTAAACTCGGTACGTCGGCAAACAATTCCGAGTTTTTTTATGCAATAAATTCTCCTCCATTTTTTATATTATGTTTTCATTTATTTAATATTTACCTTAGTTGTCTTCCAAAATTAAGATAAGATTTCACAATTAAAAATTTCATAATCTTAAAAATTAAAAAGATTATCAACAAGTTGTTAATTATTTGATATTAAAATAGTTAATAACAAATAGATATCTCTCTTTTTCAAAAAAAAATTTATTTTTTATATAAAAAATTATTACAAATATTTTCATAATAGAAACATCTTTTGTTTGGAAAATATTTCTCCTAAACTTTATTATAAATTAAAAAATCCCCAACTTCAGCGTCGAGGATTAATATTACATATTTAAGTGGAATTAATTACAATCTTCCACCCACTCCCTTAAACTTATCAATAAAGGCACTTATTTTTTGAAAAACAGTTTGCTTTTTTGTAAGATATTGTGGATTTAACGGACTCATTTTGGGTAAAATGGCGTTTAATTCAGTACCGTTAGAACTTGCGTATTCCCGTTTTAAAGAAGATTCGATGTAGCGTTTTGTAGCTTCTTCGTTTAAGTTTTCTTCTGTGATTAATTGGGTTGCTTCTTCTTTTTGTTTGACTTGCGCATACTTAAAGAACGAATCAATAACCGTTGCTTTATCTGGAATAGTATCTAAATCTGTTTCATTGATAAAATCTACAACTAAAGATTCTTTTCCTCTATTCCCAATACTTGCACGAATTACTCGACTTATTTCTTCAACTAATTCGGCTTTGTTTTTTGTTTTTTTGTTGTGCTCGAAGATTAATTCTAAGATGTAATCTAAATTAATCTCTTGAGATTTTAATAAATCAACTTCAAAAACCACATCATCCCAATCGATTTCACCATCTTCTGGTTGTTTCCCTTCTTTTTCTTTTCTTAACCAATCACGAATATCATTATACGTCGAACGATAATCCTGCTCTGTTCGCTGTGGTAACAACTGAATCTTTTGCATCACTGTTAAATCATCATCCGAAACATGGTACATTTCTTTGAATTCTTCTACAGCAGCTGCATCGCTTTGGTCAATGTTTTGTAAGGCTTTTAGACTTGTGAATTCATCATAGTTTTGTAAGATATTTTCAACGCGTAAGTATTCACCGAATAATTTTGTAAACTCTTTTTTATCCTTTTCTTTTTCAATTTGATCAGGATTTGGGAATTTTGTATTTAATTCGTTGACCACTTCAATAAATCCTCTACGTGCATCACCTGTTGAAACATCTGTAAAACCTTCTAAATATTCTTTGTAGCTTTTCTCTAAAACAACATTCTTCGTGTTTTTATTTCCAAATAATGTGATGGCATCAATCGTTGCTTGTTCCAAATCACGGAACGTAACAATATTTCCAAAAGATTTCGTTGCATCTAAGATACGATTGGTACGCGAAAATGCTTGAATTAAACCATGGTAACGTAAGTTTTTATCAACGAATAAGGTATTTAATTTTGGTGCGTCAAATCCAGTTAAAAACATACCGACAACGATTAGTAAGTCGATTTCTTTGTTTTTTACTCTTTCTGAAAGATCACGGTAATAATTTTGAAACTCATCACTATCTACACCATAACTTGTTTTGAACATCTTGTTGTAATCGTTGATGGCTTTCGTTAAGAATTCTTTTGCTGTACTGTTTAAAGCAGAAGGCTCGAATGATTCGTCTATGATTTCTCCAATTGCTGATTGTTCTTCGTTCGCTGCAAAAGAAAAGATCGTCGCAATCTTCAACGGTTGATCGCTGTCTATTTGCTGACGATTTAATTCTTCGTAATAATGTTTAGCTGCTTCTACGCTACTCACGGCAAACATCGCATTGAAACCGTTATTTCCGCCTTTTGTACGGTGTGTTTTAATGCGGTAATTTTGTAAAATGTATTTAGAAATTTCGCTGATACGTGCAGGATGCAGAAAGGCTTTCTTCGCATCTTCTGCATTCAATTTCTTTTCATCTATTTCTGTCTCAACCCCTTTGAATTGAGGTTTAACATTGTGGTAATCCACTTTGAATTTTAAAACCTTTTCATCTCTGATGGCATCTGTAATGACATACGCGTGTAATTCTGAACCAAAAACACTTGCTGTGGTTTCTGCACCTAAGGCATTTTCTGGGAAAATTGGTGTTCCTGTAAATCCGAATTGGTAATATTTTTTGAATTTCTTTTGCAGATTTTTTTGGGCTTCACCAAATTGAGAACGGTGGGCTTCATCAAATATGAAAACAACTTGTTTATTGTAAATATCCAACTCTTGATCGCCTTTCATTAAGTTGTTTAACTTCTGAATGGTTGTTACAATAATTTTGTTGTCGTCTTTATCTATGTTTCGTTTTAAACCTGCTGTACTATTTGAACCATTAACACTATCAGGAGAAAACTTTTGATATTCTTTCATGGTTTGAAAGTCTAAATCCTTACGATCCACCACGAAAAATACTTTATCGATAAAATCTAATTTAGTCGCTAAACGAGCAGCTTTGAAACTGGTTAAGGTTTTCCCTGAACCGGTAGTATGCCAAATGTACCCACCACTTTCTAATGTAGACCATTTCTTTGTTTGATAAGCACTTTTAATTTTCCATAAAATACGTTCGGTTGCTGCAATCTGATAAGGTCGCATGACCAATAATGTATCTTTAATATCTAAAACCGTATACGTTAGTAAGACATTTAATAACGTGTTTTTTTGAAAAAAAGTTGCTGTAAAATCCTTTAAATCTTTGATTAAGGTATTATCTGCTTTTGCCCAATTCATCGTGAAATCGTAACTGTTTTTGTTACGCGTAACGGTATTGGCAAAATAACGTGTATCTGTTCCATTCGAAATGACAAACAACTGCAAGTATTTGAATAGCGAATTATCTGAATTAAAGCTCTCTTTGGAATAACGATGGACTTGATTAAACGCTTCACGAATGGCTACACCACGTTTCTTCAGCTCTACTTGAATCATCGGTAATCCGTTGACCAGAATTGTTACATCGTAACGATTGGCGTGCGAACCTGTTTGTTCGACCTGTGAGATAACCTGTACTTTATTACGCGTAATATTCTCTTTATCGACTAAATAGATGTTTTGTATGTGTCCATCATCAAATACAAAATCGTAGATGTGGTTATCGTGAAGTTTACGCGATTTATCGACTAAACTATCACTTGGTTTATCTAAATATTCTACAAGGAAACGCGCCCATTCGTTATCGGTAAATACCATATTATTCAATGCTTGTAATTGTGTACGCACATTGACTAACATAGCTTCCGTTGATTTGAGATGTGTCGGATTCTCGTATCCAAGATTAATTAAATCTTGGATGAATTCTTTTTCTAAGGCAGCTTCTGATTGATAAGCCACTGGAGCCTCGTTTAATTCGTAGAATTTGGTGTATTTGTCCAATACAATGTAATTGTTGGATTCTGCAATCGTTTTGTACATCTTATGTTATTCTAAGTAGCTGTTAATGGGTTGAATGGTTTAGATTCTAATTTGTTTCACTTTCTAAATTGCATTGCTCGTAATGACGTGAGCAATATGTTGCGTTTTTTCTGGATTGCTTCGCTTTGCTCGCAATGACGGTGAGCAATGACTGGATTGCTTTGCTTGCGTTGTTTGCTGGATTGCTTCGCTTTGCTCGTAATGACGTTGGTTATACTCGCGATGACGGTGAGCAATGACTGAATTGCTTTGCTTGCGTTGTTTGCTGGATTGCTTCACGTTGTTCGCAATGACGTTGGTTATACTCGCGATGACGGAGAACAATGACTGAATTGCTTTGCTTGCGTTGTTTGCTGGATTGCTTCGCTTTGCTCGCAATGACGTGGAGTTACCATTCATTAATTTCATCCCATAAGTCAATCCAATTTGGGTTGAGTGTTTCTATTTGTTTTAATTTATTTTTTCGGTTACCTGCTTTTATTCTTTTTTCCTCTGTTATTGCGTCTTCAATTGAATGGAAGCTTTTGTAATAAACTAAGATTGTGCAGTTATATTTTGCCGTAAAAGATTCGGGATTATATTTTGTTTTATGCTCGTATACACGTCTTTTTAGATCGGCTGTTACGCCTGTGTATAGAGTACCGTTTCTTTTGTTTGCCATAATATAGACTACACCTCCTTTTTTCATTTTGGTTTACTGGTTTGGGGTTGCTTTTCTGGATTGCTTCACGTTGTTCGCAATGACGGGAAGCTTAATAACTTTTCTCTGTAATATTCGTATTGTTGGGTTCTTAGTTTAATTTCTTTTGTAATTTCTTCCTCGATAGCTGTATGCGTGGCATCGAATTGATCTAAGAGTTTTACAATGCGTTCTTGTTCTTCTAATGGTGGGATTGGAACCATAAATTTTCTTATATTTTCCATAGTCAAATTTTTCATAGAAGAGTTGGATAAATATTTATTTATCTGATTTCTTACAAAGAAATCTGTCTTAAAATAGTAAAACATAAATGATGGAAGCAATTTTGAATTTTCAAATCTTATTCTTGATACATTGGGTGCTAAGTAATATTTATCATTTTCATTAATCAACGCTATTTCTCCAATAGTACCTACATAAGTAAATAACATATCATTTATATATAATTTACTTCTACTTAGTTTTGTGAACTCACTTCCATCAATATATTTAACATTTGTAAGGTCAAGTGTTCCTTTTACGTTTAATCCCCTCAGAGCGATAATATTTCCCTCATCACTATATTTAATGTGCTTTGTAAATTCATACCCTGCAAGTTTAGTAACATCCGCTACACTGCCTAATTTGTTCCACTCCAATTCCTTACCTTCAAACCTAAACAACTGCTCACGGAAGAACTCAAATTGTTTTTTACGGTTTTGGCGTTCGGTTTCTAATTCGGTTGTTAATTGGTTGGTTAACGAAGTTAATTCATCTAAAACACGAACAATTTCTTGTTGGATTTCAAGAGATTTTTCTGGATTATCTGGACAAGGGATTGGGATTAAAGTGTTTTTAGCATTAGTCCAATGTCTTTTATAACTATATTCTTTATTATAAAAATTAAGGAAGCAATAATAAATATATTTAGGAAAATCCTTTTTTATTTTTAATATCTTAAGACCATCAGCACCTTGAATAAAAGAGAAATTAACATATTTTATATGTTCAGAATGATCACCAAATAGTATGTATTCATCTGCAATTACAGTTTCAAAATTTTCATCTGTATAGCCTGCGATATATTCTTTACCTTGGTCAATAATTGGAGTTTTACCTATAGGTTTATAAATTTCTTTCTTTACCTTACATGGAGCAGTTATCACCTTGATAATATCATTTATGGCTTTCCATTCTACATCAACCCCTTGTAATAACTCTTCTAATTTGCTCATGATTTCCCTCCTTTTTTGTTATTTGCTTTAGCCTGTTTATCGCCTGCTTTAGCTTGTTTTTCTAAGATTGTAATGGTTTTTAGGTATTCACTTTCCACATTGCTAAGGGTTTTGGCTTTGTATTTTTTGTATTCTAAGGTTGCTTTCTCTTTCATTGCAGCATTAGAGATACTCCCTGCATTATCTAAAACTTTGCGTCCTGTCGAATTCAGTATATTATCTAACTCACGGATGTAGTCGTTCATACGCATTGGGCGCTCTTCAATAGCATTTAATTCGGCTAAATCAAAATAGGCTGCTACCAAGTTATTTAATACACGTAATTCTTTTTCTTCTAAAAAATTTTTAGCAATCATCGCTTCAGCTTGTGTAGGCTCATCGCCTTTAAAATTGGTTAATCCAACAAAAGGCTTATCGCTATCTACACGCATATAGATAACTTCGCTTGCAGTATGCCCATGAGCAGCATAATGCAATTTGTTTTGTACAATTTTGAAAAAAGTTACACTTGCATCACTTTTTGGGTCGTAATCGGTTGCTGTAGCGTACAAATCTAATATTTGGCGGTACATTACCTTTTCACTTGAACGGATATCACGAATACGATCTAAAAGTTCTTTCCAATAATTGCCTCCACCAAGATTTTTCATGCGTTCATCATCCATCGTGAACCCTTTTACGATGTATTCTTTCAGCCGATTGGTTGCCCATTGACGAAAGCCTGTAGCAATCTTCGAGTTTATTCTATACCCCAAAGCAATAATCATATCAAGATTGTAATAATCCAGTTCACGAGAAACTTCACGATTACCTTCTATTTGAACTGTTCGGATTTTCCGAACAGTTGCTTCTGCAATCAGTTCTTCTTCTGTAAAAATATTCTTAATATGTTCACTTACTGTTGATTTTGAAGTTTGGTATAATTCAACCAATTGTTTTTGCGTTAACCAAATTGTATCGTCATCCAATTGGACATTAATTTTAGTTTGTCCATCTTCTGCAGTATATAAAATTATTTCACTCATCCTTCGATTTCTTTTACAAGATGATCAATCGCTGCACGTAAAGATGAAATGTTGTTCACAGTTTCAGCTAACTCAGTATTTAACACTTCAATGTCTATCACTTCGCGTGTATCTACCGCTTCTACATACGAACTTACCGAAAGGTTATAATCGTTTTCTTCAATTATCTTATTCTCTATGGTTACTGCAACATGTTTTACATTTTCTTTCGCATCAAACAACTGCATAATCTTCTCGATATGTACATCCTCTAACATATTGTTGTTGGTTACTTTCTTGTAGAAGTCCTCACCTGTCGCATCGATAAATTGTGTTTTGTACTCAGATTTGTGTTTTGATAAAACTAAGATATTTACGCCAATAGAAGTTCCAAAGAATAAATTTGCAGGTAAACTGATTACTGTTTCTACAAAATTTTCTTTTATTAAATATTTTCTGATTTTTTGTTCTGCTCCACCACGGTAGAAAATACCAGGAAAACATACAATGGCTGCACGCCCTTTACTTGATAAATAATTTAAGGCATGTAAGACAAAGGCAAAATCTGCTTTTGATTTTGGTGCTAAAACTCCTGCAGGTGCAAAACGGTCGTCGTTAATTAACGTTGGATCATCTGAACCTACCCAATTTACCGAATAAGGTGGATTAGATACAATGGCATCGAATGGTTTATCGTCGATAAAATGAGGATCGGTTAATGTATCTCCTAATTGGATGTTGAATTTATCGTAATTGACATTGTGCAAAAACATATTCATACGTGCTAAGTTGTAGGTTGTATGATTGATTTCTTGTCCAAAGAATCCATCTTCGATAATGTGGTTATCGAAATGTTTTTTAGCTTGTAATAACAAAGAACCCGAACCAGCAGCAGGATCGTAGATTTTGTTCACCGTAGTTTGTTTGTGCATCGCTAATTGCGCAATCAATTTCGATACATTTTGAGGTGTAAAGAATTCACCTCCAGATTTTCCTGCATTGGCTGCATAGTTAGAAATTAAGAATTCGTAAGCATCCCCAAATAAGTCGATTTGGCTTTCTTCGAAACTACCAAAATTTAACTCGGCAACTCCTTTTAAAATTGCAGCTAAACGTTTGTTTTTATCTTCTACGGTATTTCCTAAACGTGTACTTGTTGTATCGAAATCTGCAAATAATCCTTTGATATCTTGTTCAGACTCGTATCCATTTGCTGAGTTTTCAATATCTGTAAATATCGCCTTTAGATCTGTATTTAAGTTTGAATTTTTGTGTGCTTTATCGACTACATTACAAAACAATTGACTTGGATAAATGAAGTATCCTTTTGTTTTGATGGCGTCATCTTTAATTTCTGGTGTGATGATGTCGTCTGCTAATTTTGCATAGTTTACACTTTCGTCACCACCTTCAATATAATTAGTAAAGTTTTCACTAATAAAACGATAGAATAATGTTCCTAACACAAAGTGTTTGAAATCCCATCCATCTACTGAGCCACGTACTTCGTTGGCAATTTTCCAGATTTTAGCTTGTAGTTCTGCTCTTTGGGCTGTATTTGTCATTGTCTTTATTTCTTTTTAAAGATAAAATTTATCTTTTGTATATTCATTATTGTAAACATTACAATATTAATCCTTTTAAACGCCAAAACAAGACGTTAGTGCTTTTTTGTAATGGTTTTTTATTTTATTAATTGCAACTAATATTTAAAAGCACTTGCCATTAGTTCTTGTTCAGCTCTTGAAATTCCAATTTGTTTAGCGATATCCTGCCAATTCTTAACTACAGAAGTTACTTCATCGATTATTTGATCCATTTCTGTAGTCGTTAATCGAAAATACTCACCAACACTTTTCGCTAATTCAAAATCTAACGCATTATTATCCATATCAATATTCAAGGCTAAACCATCTTTATCAATGGATGGATTTAAATCATAAGCAGGTGATAAAACCCAACCTTCTTTCGTTAAAATAAATCCATGATTTCGTAAATGATCATCAGTATTGGATATCGCAATATTAAAAATGATTCTACGCCATAATTGGGTTAAATTTTCATTGATGTTAGCTCCATTCGATTGGATGAACTCCACAATATCTAAATAACTGGCAGGCTGATTTTTTATGGTTTCTTCGTTATTTCCTGTCATGGTCATTGCCGATGCGAAATGAATTCTATTACTTCCTTCACGATCAAATCGTTTAGTAAAAAAAGTATGATACGGACCATTAATCTTTTCTATTTTACATTCCGACATATTTATCCCTGCTTTTATCGCTAATTGATACGCTAAATATTCCCAACTAGCTTTATCAATAGTGTCATTCTTAGATGGAAATTTAGCAATCCATGGATGTTTATGCTCATCTAAAATATTAGCTTTTGGACGAGCTCCACCCAAAGAAGAACCAGGAGCTATTAATAGTTGTAACCATTTGTTTATCGCTTCATTATCGGTATCATTTTCGTAATGAACGACAGCTTGTTGAAGTTCTCTTACAGTAGACCATGGTGGCGTAGCCTTTTCGGTATCATTATCCAAAAAGTCAGATTTTGGATCTAGTTTAAAACGCAACGCCCCCATACGTGTTTCGTCATAGACACCTAATAAGAAATCAATATCATATAATGTTTTCGCTTTTTCACCTTTTATTTTAGCGAGTTGAGCTTCACGTCTTTTCATTAAGGTACGTCCCCAAGTATCAGGCATACTGTCTAGAAAGAGTCCAAAGTTTTCTTTATCATTAGCAAATTGTGGCCCTGCAAATAAATGTAAATTGGGATCTAACTGATGATGATGTCCAGATTTTAACCATAGATTATCATACGAAAAGCTGAATGCTTTTCGTCCCTTGGCTTGATAGGCCGATAATACGCCCATTAGTATTGGACTTTCTAAATCTTGCCAATCAGCATAAACATATATATCTGTTTTCTGTACTGCCATCCTATAATATCTCTAAATCTTGTAGTTTACGACCAAGTGTGTCGTCTGCTGCTAACTTTAAAAAATCATCTTGTAAGCCTAAAACCCGAAGCACATTGAAATAAGCTCCCATCGCTACACTTGGCTCTCCTTTTTCGATGAGATTTAAAGTGGATCTGGAAATATCTGCTCTTTCAGCGACTTGTACCGCTGTTAATTTGCGACGTTTACGGGCAAGTTTTATTTGCTCACCCATTTGTGATAAGGTATCTTTATAACGAGGTAAAACAATTTGTTTTTTCATAAATGTCCGTTATTTCATACAAATATAATTAAAACGACTGAAATAACGGACATTTTTATATGAATATTCAATTATTTTCTCTTTGCAAAAGGTTATTGAAAACTTGTTATAACTGTTTTGCGGTAAATATTTGAATATTCTCCGCAAGTTATGCGGTGATTAATTTGTTTATCGTTGCACAATTGGTTTACTGAAAGAATTTGAAGACAATATTTACAATCCAAAATCATTTGACCGAAACACTAAAACATAAACAAGTCTTCCACCATTACTTCAAAAAGGAGAAGACACTTTCAAATTGTGGGTACGTCAGATCATCGTAGACTAAATTAGTAAAAAACTAATATAGCCTTATGATTATGAAAAAGACCAAAGAAATCCAAACTTATTTAACTTATATTAAAAAATTACAAGTTCTAAAATATGCTAAAGAATATGGAAATAACACTATAGCTTATAATTTTTATGGTGTTAAAAAGAGTACATTTTATAAATGAAAAAAAGCATATGAAGAACATGGAGAAGAAGGTTTACTCAGAAAGAAACCAACTCCTCATACTTTTCCTAACCAAATTAAGCAAGAGATTGTAAATAAAGTATTAGAACTTCGAAAAGAACATAAATTAGGGACTTGGCGAATTAAATGGTATCTAGAACGTTATCATGATATTTTGATATCGGAATCAAGTGTTTATCGTATTCTAAAGCGTAATAATGTAGGTCGATTAGACAGAAAGGTGACTAGAAGAGCCATGCATAGTATCAAGTATGAAAAAGAAACACCTGGTCATCAGGTACAAGTTGATGTTAAATTTCTGATTTTTCATGATTCAAATGGCACTGAAATCAAACGATTTCAATACACAGCGATTGATGATGCTACACGAATTAGAGCACTTAAAATCTCTGAAAAACATAATCAATTAAGTTCAATTGAATTCATAAATTATGTTGTAGAAAAATTCCCTTTTAGAATTAATACAATTCAAACAGATAATGGACACGAATTTCAATCAAAGTTTCATTGGCATGTTCAAGATTTAGGAATCAGACACCGATTTATAAAAGTGGGTACACCTCAGTTAAATGGGAAAGTTGAACGATCTCATTTGACTGATAAAAAAGAGTTTTATCAACTTTTAAGTTACACAGATGATGTCGATCTAAATCAAAAATTAGAACAATGGGAAAAATTTTATAATTTCGATAGTCCACATGGTTCATTTAAAGGAAAAACACCTTATGGAATACTAAAATCTAAACTAAAATAATTATATTTAAAGCCTACGAAGTCATGAAGTACGACAGGTTTAATACAAACAAAATGTATACATTATTATATATTTTGTCTAAAATTCGTACATTTGATTATTATAATATACATTTATGTTAGATTTCACAACAATAAAAGATGTAAAAAATTCAATTGGTGAATGGTGTAAGAAAATGCGAAAAGCAGAACACTTAACACAACAAGAATTAGCTGATGAATTAGCGCTTTCTCGTTTAACAATTGCTAAACTTGAAAATGGAGAGAATCCTACAATCGAAACTCTTTTGAAAGTATTACAGTATTTTGACGAAATGAAATCAATCAATCAATTCGTTTCAGATAAAATTGAAAATTTAGATAATAATCAATCCATGTATTAATTATGGCAAAGAATCAAATCATTTCAATCAATTTTCATGGAATTGAAATTGGTAAAATTGGTTATGACGAAAACCAAAGGAAATCTTCATTCCAATATAATCCTGATTTTTTGGAGAATAACATCTATAAAAAAATATTTCCTTACGTCATTCGTAGAACACCTAATGTACAAGTGTTTTCTGAATTTGAGGGAGAAACATTTCGTGGTTTACCACCTATGATTGCTGATTCTTTACCTGATTTTTTCGGTAATATTGTCTTTAAGGAATGGCTTGAAGCGACTCAAAAAGACATAAGTTCAATCACTCCTTTAGAACAGCTTACTTACGTAGGAAAAAGAGGTATGGGAGCGATAGAATTTTCACCTGCAAAAGAAATTAGATCCAATCAAACAATTAATGTCGATGAAATTACAGAAGTAGTTAAAAAAGTATTGGATTTAAAAACTTCCACCGAAGAAAAAGGATTAAGTGATATTGCTTTACTGAATATTTTCAAGATTGGAACTTCAGCTGGCGGTGCACGACCTAAAATTTTGGTTTCGGAAAATAAATCTACAGGACATTTAATTCCTGGTGATTTAGAAACTTCTGAAGAATATAATCATTATTTAATCAAGCTTTCGATCGACGAAGATCAAGGCTATTCAAAAGAAAAAATCGAATATATTTATTATCAAATTGCAACTTCCATTGGAATTGAAATGATGCCTTCTAAATTAATTGAAGATAAACATTTTGCAACATTACGATTTGATCGTCAAAATGGACAAAAACAGCATATTTTGACAGCTTCAGGAATGACAGGGTGGGATTTCAAAAAGCCTGAAAATTCGTCTTATGAAAATCTTTTTAAACTAGCCTTTGATTTGAAACTTTCGCACAAAAATATTCAGCAATTATTTAAACGAATGGCTTTTAATCTTGTTTTTTTTAATATTGATGACCATTTAAAGAATTTCTCATTCATTTATGATACAGAAAAAGACCGTTGGAATTTAGCTCCTGCCTATGATTTAACCTATCCGTTAGATGCTTTAAAAAACTATCTTCGAATTTCAAGAGCGATGTCTATTAATGGAAAACGAACTGAAATTAATCGAACTGATTTACTGAAAATAGCTGATTTATTCACGATTAAAGATGCTAACGGAATTATTGATGAAGTCGTACAATCGACTAATCAATTCAGAATCCTATGTCAAAAACAAAATATTCCTGAAAAAGTGATTGATAAAATTGAATCTGAGTTTTTAATGTTTTAATTAAGAATAGCATGATACTAAATACAATTCGTTCAAGAGGATTTTGAATATCTTCAAAGAAAGACTCAGTTAATTTATATTGATAAGGGTTTTTGCTATTGAAGATTTTTATATTAATAGAAGATTTGCAGTTTTATGTAAGCAAATTTTGATAGCTGGTTATGCAAATAAAAAGTACAGTAAAATTTAAGCTACATTTTTGTAAACATTATTTAAGTTATTAAATTATTCAATTGTTTTGTAATTCAATGAGCTGTGTCTTCTTTTTCTGTTGTACCAAATATCAATGTATTGAAATATTTCGCTTTCCATTTGTTTTATGAAAATCTGTACGTTGTCAAAATGATTTGGACACCTCTTTCTAAAAATTAAGAGAGTGTTTGGTTTATAAATTTATTATTTTTTCTTTCGAACACACTTTAGATCCTTTGTTCGTAATTCTGAACAATTTAACTAAAATTCGTCATTTCGATACTAAATCGTCGGATTTTTAATTTCTTTTTCAATATTCAAGTTTTAAATTTACTTTTAATAAGGAATTAAAAAAACGTCATTGCTGAAGAGTCGAGTGTCAATTCGGCGTAGCGAACGTTAAAAATGATTTACTGTTCGCATTTTATATGTGAATGATTTAAAGCATTTAGTGAGTAGCCGTTATTGACCGATTTGTAGGCACAGACTTGACGTTTTTGGTTCGTTTTTGCGTCAAGGTAAAAATGAATGAAGGTAGTTTTGAAAAACGAGAATAATCTTTCTATCACTTTTTTATTCATAGCTTATCTATTTTAATTATAGGTATTCAGATGCCCTTCGGGAAAGTTCATCAAAAAAAACATTTGAAATTAAGAGGAGGAGCCATGGAATGGCTCAGGTAATTCAACTAACTAAATTATCTCCATAAAGTTGGCAACTCGCTTCACTCAGACACTCCAACTTTTTTATTCCAATAATTTAGAGTTAAATTGCATTTCGATTCTAAATCGTCGGATTTTTCTAATCCTTTTTTCTAATTCAGATTCGTTATCACTTTTATCAACGGATTTTAGAGTCGACTTACGATTTGCAGACGAGCTTCAATCCATTGAAACAAGCGTAAAAAAGATTAGTGAGCGATAGCGAATCATTTAATCTTTTTAGTGCGTAAAATGGTAATTGAACGTCGAAAATCGCAGTCTTGATTTTTTGATTACTTTTTGATCAAGCAAAAAGTAATAAATAAAGAACTACTAATTATTCTCTTATTCACGTAATTATGTTCAGATCCTCAACTCGTTGTTAATTTGAGGTATCGAGAAATCTATTACTTTCATTTTTTTATTCATAGCTTATCTATTTTAATTATAGGTATTCATATGCCCTTCGGGGAATAGTCAAAAAAACTAACGAAAAAAGACTTGGCTGTAAAACTCTCTACTAAATATGTTCTCATTTCTCTAAAGATTTTAAAAACCCTACGGGCTAAAACCTTTTAAACGCTCCATTCAACCATTTTCTTAACGTGTGTGTTTTAATACCGTTTTCGTCATTCTTTTCCAATATTCAAATTCGCTTTTAGTATGGTCACTGAGGTTTTAGAAGGAAAAAATCAAACATGCGAAGGGAATAGATCGTAAAAATGTGGCTTCGTGAACCTCAGCCACCAAGAAAAACCTGTTCCTAGGCTCTCGAAGGGAAAAGATCAAACTATCAAGAAGAAAAGGTTTTCAGTATGGTTAAAATTTAGTTTATATCCATTTGTTATACGTCTTAATTAAAATTCGTCAGTTCGAGTGATTTTTCGAAATAATAATGAAGAAAAATTGTATCGAGAATAGAATTTTATCTTCAAAAAATTCAGCCACCAAAAGATCGTTCCCTGAGTTCTAAAAAGGAAAATATCGTAAAAGTGTGACTTCGAGAACCTCAGCCACAAAGAAATAATCGTACCCTAAAAGGTATAATACTTACGTTTAAATAAATATTATACCTTTTTGGGTATAAAATAAAAATTATGACTATATTTATACCTCAAAGGGTATAATATGAATCAATCAATTGCAGAATTTATCAAACAAAAAAGAAAAAGATTAAAACTTACACAACCTGAATTGGCTGAGAGAGCTGGAGTTGGTTTAAGATTTATTCGTGAACTAGAACAAGGAAAACCTTCTGTAAGGTTAGATAAAGTTAATCAAGTTTTAGCTTTATTTGGTTCTGAAGTTGGTGTAATTGATAAAATTGAGCAATGAGAAAAGGTTTAGTCTATTATAAAAATCTATTTGCAGGAACAATTTCTGAAAATGAAAATGGTTATATTTTTAAATACGATCAAGAATATTTGAATAATTTGGAATCGAAACCAATTAGTTTAATGCTTCCAAAACAACAAGATTCGTATGAAAGTAAAATTTTATTTCCTTTTTTTGATGGATTAATACCAGAAGGTTGGCTTTTGAATATTGCAGTAAAAAATTGGAAATTAAATTCTAAAGATCGTTTTGGTTTATTATTAACCCTTTGCAAAGATTGTATTGGAGCTGTTTCTATCATTTCAAATAATGAAGAATTATGATAAAATGCCTTAGTTGTTACAAAGAATTAGCAGAAAATGAAACTGATTTTCATTCTAAATGTTCTAAAAAAATATTTGGTTCAACTACTCCTCCACTAATTGAATTTGATAGTAAACAATTAGAAGAATTAGCAAAAGAGTTGATTGTAAAAAGTGTTGCAGTTACAGGTGTACAGCCAAAATTATCTTTAAATCTTATAAGCGATATAAATAAACAATCAAGATTTACAATTGTTGATCTTGAAGGAAATTATATTTTAAAACCTGCTTCAAAAGAATATATCGACTTACCCGAAAATGAAGACTTAACCATGCATTTAGCGGAATTGGTAAAAATAAAAACAGCAACACACACACTTATTCGGCTTAATTCAGGTGAATTGGCTTATTTAACAAAGCGATTTGATCGAAAAAATGAAGATAAAATTGCTGTTGAAGACTTTTGTCAATTGACTGAAAATTTAACGGAACATAAATATCGAGGTTCAATAGAAAAAATCGGAAAATTAATCTATCAACTAACTAAAAATAGTGGATTTGAAGCTCAAAAATTATTTGAAATTGTTTTATTTAATTATTTGACTGCAAATGCTGATATGCATCTTAAAAACTATTCATTAATCGAAAATGATTTCAATGAATACGAATTATCTCCAGCTTACGATTTATTGAATACGCTGTTATTAATTCCCAATGATAAGGAAGAATCTGCATTAACAATTAATGGTAAAAAAAATAGATTAAAAATAGAAGATTTCAATCAGTTAGCGAAAACATTAAAAATACCTAATAAATCAGTAGAATCTATTTACAAAAGATTCATCAAAATTAAACTAAAATGGATCGATTTTGTGGAGATTAGTTTCTTAAATAAGGATACTAAACAAGCGTATATTGAAACATTGAACACTAGATTTAATAAATTGTTTAGTTCTAATAATTAGAGCAAGTATGACTTCAAGAACCTCAGCCACCAAGAAAAATCTGTTCCTAGGCTCTCGAAGGGAAAAGAGCAAACTCTCGAGAAGAAAAGATCGTAAAATGTGACTTCGAGAACCTCAGCCACCAAGAAATCGTTCCCTGAGCATTCTAAATGCAGTATCTTTCTATCACTTTTTTATTCATAGCTTAATCTATTTTAATTATAGATATTCATTTGAAACAATTAATAACTCATGAATAAAAAATGAATGAATATAGTTTTTCAAAATCCTTTTTCTAATTCAAATTCGTTGTCACTTTTAACAACAAATTTTGTCATTCTGATTTCTATGACACAACCACGTTATTTTTATAAATATTTTGATTTTTAATTAGTGCATAACTCCTGTGAATTATTTTATTTCTGACTGCGTTTACGACCGACATTTTATTTTTCCCTTCTTCTACTTTTCGATGATACTAAATAGCCAAGTTATTATCTAAACGATTAGCACTCATTTGATCCAAATGCAATAGTT
>NZ_DICC01000071.1:0-12218 GCF_002415215.1 Empedobacter sp. UBA5036 | reverse complement strand
CATTAGTTTTCTGAACCCGCGTTATACTTATTACTACCGCAATCAATTTATTGTTATGGATCAAGATTTACACATCAAACACAAACTAAATACGATTGATACTACTTATCAAGCAAAAATTGAAGTTAGCCATCTATCGGATGGAAAAAATAAAATGAGCGCTCCTCCACTTTTAGTGAATAAAAAAATGGTTGCACATCGACATCTCTTGTTTAATATCTCTAAGCTAATGGGGAAATTTGAATCCCCAAAACAGTGGAAACAAGTGGATGTAATTGATGCGTACCGAACAGATCGTAGGCATTATATCGGAAGTTTTACTGTACAACATCGCGAAGAAAACAAACTTTCTGATTTTTTAGTGACTGATTCTCATTTTTATGCACTAATTGGAAACGAATTGATTGTTTATAAACTAAAGCCGGCTATAACCGATCAGTTTAAAACAGGAAAAGCCGAAAACCTGTAAAAAAGTAGGCAAAACTAAAATTCACATTAAAATGAAAAATTTAAAACAAATTATTTTACCAGCTGTCATTGTATTAATGGGGACTGGTGCTGCTTTCGCTACAAATCAGGCGAAGAAAGCTGGATGGGATCCTGGAGATCCGATTTATCGTATCGATCAAGAACAGCCATGTACATTGGTTGAAGATTTTGAATGTAGCAATGTTATAGGTAATTTATGTACTTACCAGCCAGGTGTACATCTTTACGGAATGGATGAAATTTCGGGAACAGCTTGTAATGTTCAATTATTTGAAAAAACAAATTAATAATTTATAAAAGGAGACAGCTTTTACAGCTGTCTCTTATTTTTAATCCACTCTATTTCAGTGTTTTTTAAATAAAAATCGAACCAATTTATAATCCTCTGATTTAAATCTTTTGCCTTTGATGGATTCATAATCACATGCTTTTCATTCGGATATAATAACAACTTTCCTTCTTTTTTTAAAAGTCTCATTGCTAAATACATGCTAACACTTTGTTCCCAATTGACATGATAATCTTCTTTTCCAGTCCATATTAATACAGGTGTATGTAGGTTTTCTAATTGGAGTAAAGGAGATTGTTTTAAATAATTTTCTTTTGAATCATAAAACATTGAACTCATTTTAAAAAACTCATCCTCAAATCTCCAAAATTGTGGTTTTGATTTATTCCAATCCATCGAAAAGTACCAATTTACAATATCAGAAACACCTGAGCCACTAACAGCGGCTTTAAACATATTCGTACGATTTACGATATAATTTACCTCAAAACCACCATAAGAATGGCCTATTAATCCAATTTTATCTCTATCAATATTGGCTTCTTTTAATGCTTGATTGGTTGCCTCAACTGTACATTGTAGTGCTGATTCGCCTGGTTGATCTAAATCGACTATGATATCTGGTAGTAAGACAAAATAGCCTTGTGATGTATAAAAATCAGTATTGAAACCATTAGCTGAACTTACTTCTGGCAATTGAAAATCATTCACTAAATGTGATTGCTTTTGGTAGATATGGACAATCATCGGATAATATTTGGTTGTATCATAATCAAACGGATAATACAATATTGCTTTTACTGATTTCCCATTTATAATAGATTTTATTTCTTGAAAACGACGTTTTTGAACAATCGAATTAACTGCTTCAACCCGAATGGTTGCTTTATTCTTCTCATCTATTTGAACAATACGAGGAGATTTTAAATAACCTTGCTCTATTACATACAAATTCTTATTTTTTAACGAAACTTTCTTAACATCTTGCGATGTGTTATAAATTTCATTTAATCGATCACAACATTTATAAATTTTGTACTGATTATTTTCGTTTAAAGATTGCAAATAAATGGTTTCATCTACTTGATTTTTAGCTTTATTTCTAGTTATTAAAAACGTAAAAGTACCCGTTTGTTTTGTAGATTGAATTAATTGCTTCAGCTTTTTTGTATGAAGATTATATTCCCATATCCCTTCTTTAGCTGTTAAAAAAACACGTGAATTATCATAAAATTTAGCTGGCTGAAAAGCTTCATTCTTAAAATAATCATCAACGGAGAAACCAGCTTTTATTGAAGTGGTCAAACTTTTCTTTTTATCTTCTAATACATCATATATCCACCAATTATTTTCTTTGAAATAGATAAATTTATTGTGATCAGAAAGTATTAATTTATTTCTGTTGTAATCGTCAAAATCTTCAACTATTAGCTTTTGATTCATTGTTTCTAGATCTATTAACTTAACATCAACATGATCCCGTAAATGACGATAACTTCTGTATCTATTCTTGTCGAATAAAAGTAGATATTGCGTTCCTAAAAATTCGTAATTGACGTCCGTTAGAGAAATTCTGTTTTTCACCTCTCCATTATTCAATTGAATAAAAATCAATTCTTTTTGACTCTTCGGTTTTTGAATAATAATTTGATCATCAGAGGTATCCCAAATTTCTACTTCTTCTGATTTTTTTAAAGTATAATCAGATTGAAATGTATTTTCTAAAATGAGTAAATTATTGTCTTCATTAATAATCTTAAGATTTATACTCTTATTTAAGTCATGAAGTAATTTAACCTTTGTCCCATTACTTTTTACATAAAATAAATCTTCTCCTTCTTGTTTAATGTAGTCATATTGATTGAATTCATTCCATCTTAATGACTGGTACTTAACACCATCTATTTGAAAAAGAAGATTTATATTTTTATTCAATTCATACACATCAATGGTATGATTTGTTTTTTCAATTACTAATTTATCATTTTCCCATTTGTAATCTATTACATCAATAAACTTTATTTCATTTCCTAATTCTCCATTATTTATTGTATTAATGTAAAGCGTATTACCTTCTTTTTTCGCTACAAAAAATTGCTTATTAAAAGTTTCAATCATTTTCTTATAATGCGGAATTGTTTTTTTATTTTGACTTTGGATGTTATATAGTACAAGACCTTCATTTTTTTCATCATATAAAAAATACTTATCACTCAACCAATGATAATTCATTATTCTACCAAGTCGTATTTCATCTGCTTTTTTATTATTTTTCAAATAATAGACAGGCAATTCATGGTTTTTATTTTTAGTAAATAATATATTTTCATTGTTTGCATCTACAAATTCAACGGTATAAAATTGATTAAAATAAGTTTCCAATGAATCTAATTTCTGTTGTTGACCAGAAATATAAATTGAAATTAAACAGATATAAAAGCTTAATATAAATCTAATAGCCATCATTTTGGGGTTTTAAATTATTATTCAATAAAATCTCCTTTTCTGGTAAAGGCAATTTTTCCATAAATGGTTTCCAAGTTGGTATACTATTTTGTAATTCATTTAATCGATTCCATCGTTTCAAATCAAAAAAACGATGTCCATATTCTGTAAATAGTTCATGTTTATATTCATCTAAAATCGCTTGCTCTAAGTCATGTTGAGATAAATTAGAAAGCATAGGTAAATTGGCTCTTTTACGAATAAGGTTTAAATCATTTTCAGCTTCTCTAAAATTGGAAAGCTGAAAATTAGCTTCTGCACGTATCAAATACAATTCAGCTAATCGAAGTACCACACTATTCTCTACATTAACTGTTGACGAAGCATTGGGCGCTTTGTATTTGTATGGTTGATACCAAGTACCCTGATTGTTATTTAATTTCTTTATCCAAATTTCTTTTCTTTGATCTCCATTCTCGAAAGAGTTGACGAAAGTGGGTTTTAAACTTACAAAAGCTGGTGGTAGAGCATTTAACATAAAAACATCTGCTTCCAAGGAATTTCCAGTTGCTAAATGAGGCGAAAAACACCATAGAATAGATTTACTTTCTTTCAAAAATTCTTTGCTAAGATCTTGTTCTAATGTAACACCAGCCGTTTGAATAACATCATTTGCATGCTGTTTGGCTTTTTCCCATTGTTTGGTTTGTGCATAGTATTTAGCTTTTAAAGTTTTTAACGATGTAAGATTTAACCGTGTTTTAGATGTGTTTTTCGTTCCTTTCAAAAACAATTCTTCTGCTACTAAATAATCTTGCTCTATTCTTTCATAAATTTCCTTTTCTGGTGTTTTATGAACAAGTTTATTTTGCAAATAATCTGTCGTTGTGATGTATGGGATTTCGCCAAACAATTGAGTCAAATACATGTGCAACATTCCACGCATTGTATAGGCTTCTGCTAATACTGTTTGTTTGTATTGATTTTCTAATAATGTACTTTTTTCTACCCCCTCTATCAATGCATTTAATCGATATATTTGATTATAACTTGTGTTCCAGCTAGTCAACACCAATTCATTTCGAGTGGATAGCGTGTGTTCATAAAACTCTTTTTGACCAAGTAAATTGATGGAGTATAAGTCGAGTTCATCTGTGTATAACCCCAATAAATACGTCATACCAGAATTATTACCAGTTAATAATCCGTTATCTCTTAAGCTTGCATAGATATTTAACAATGCAGCATCTGTCGTTTTTTTATCTTCAAATACTTCTGTGCTTACAAGTTGTGTATTTGGTGTATCAAGATCTAAGAAGTTGTCGCAACTTGTCAAAAGAATTAAAGCGATTAATCCTTGTTTTAAGTGTATAAAAATTGATTTCATAATGTTAAAAGTTTAATTGTAATCCAAGTGTATATTCTTTCAGAGGTGGCAAATACCCTGATAAAACAAATTCGGGATCAGCACCAAAATAATTGGTTAGCGTCCATAAATTTTGCCCGTTGAGAAACAATTTTAGAGAAGAAGTGTTTGCAATTTTAAATTGATAGGAAATGGAAATATTCTTTAAACGGATATAAGAACCATCACTTACCGATTGATCACTTTGTTTAAAATTATTATAGGCTTGCGAAGCGAGTGTTTGGCTTCCAGTACTGTATCGTTGATAGTTGGCTGATGGATTATTCGGTGAATAAGCATCTAGAAACTCTATCGGTTGATTGGTTAAACTTCCTGGAATGAAACTCTGAGCGATATAATTGATACTATTTTGTTTCACGAATTGAAACAGTACATCAAGTCCAACGTTTTTATACTGCACTTGATTTGACCATCCTCCAAACCATTTTACACCCACATTTTTAATAACCTGCTTATCTTCAGTATTTATTTTTCCGTCTTGATTAAAATCTTTGAATGTATGTAATCCTGTTATTGGGTCTATACCTGTCCATTCGTATAATTTTTTAATTGTAATGGGTTCACCAATAACATAAGTATTGGCATAAGTAGAACCTTCTAAATCGGGAAATGACACTAATTTATTTTGTGGAAATGATAGATTCAAGGCTGTTTTCCATTGAATAGCGTTTTGCAATGGTTTTGCTGAAAGTTCAATTTCAATTCCTTTGTTCTCTACTTTTGCAGGTAAATTAGATTGAATGGATGAAAAACCTGTTGTTCCTGGTAAAGGGATTCCGACCAATTGATTTCCAGATACATTTCTATACCATGCAAGCGAAAATCCTATTCTATCCCTAAAAAAAGATAAGTCAAGAGCGAATTCTAATTTCTTATTTTTTTCCCAACTAAAATTAGGATTATACAAACTATTTGGTTCTAAACCTGTAACCTGATCGTACGTTCTTGCCTTTGTAATATAGGTATCCAAGTATTGATAATCACCAATCAAATCATTACCTGTAATCCCATAACTACCTCTTATTTTTCCGAAGCTTAACCAAGATGATTCGTTGAGAAAGTTTTCTTTTGAAAAAATCCAAGCTGCTCCAATTGCACCAAAATTCCCATATTTAAAATTTTGTCCAAAACGACTTGATCCATCACGACGACCAGTTAAGTTTATAAAGTATTTGGATTGGTAGTTATATCCAAATCTACCGTAAACAGATTGATAGGTATAATCTATGATAGGTTGTGCACTAATTGTTTTTACACTTGCAGAAGATAAATCGTTTAGCAATGAGTTACTCAGAAAATTAGAAGCCGAAATTCCTAATCCATTTGTTTGTCTGTGTTGAAATGTTAATCCAACAAGGTTTGAAAAGTGGTGTTGATTTATACTTTTATTGTACTCTAATCGTGGTTCTATGTTATACGACATAACTTTCTGATCGTATCGTAATACGTTAGATCGTTCACTCCCATAATTATAATTTGGGTTGTATATCGTAGATGGACTTACCCGATTTTCTATTGATTGACTATAATAAATCCCTATATTATTCACTAAACTTAATCCTTCAATTAATTGAATTGAATTCAAAATAGCATGATTCATCATATCACCATTACTAGTATAATAACCTCTGAGTGAGGCTAATGGATTTACAAACGTATTGTTTTGCCAATTCAGTTCACCTTGTTCATTGTATAAATTTGGAGCATTCGGGGCTAAGCTTATAACACTTGAAAACAAATCGGTAGAAGGTAATTTATTGACAGATCGACTTAAATTACCTTTATATCCAATAGAAAATCGTTGATTAGGAGAAGTGTAATTTAAACTTATTAAAGCAGTAGTCTTTTTTAATCGAAATGGTTCTGGATAAACAGTTGTTGCTTCAAAATGTCCCATACTCATTAAAAATTGAAATTGATCTGAGGCTGCGTTTATACTTAATTGGTTATTGTTTTTAGAAGAAATGTGCCTTACTAATTCGTTAAACCAATTGGTTGACGAATTAACATCCCAACTTCCATTTATATCATAGGCATTGGCTGGATAAGTTTTAATTCCATCGTTTTCAAATGCTGTTCTTCTCATTGCTAAATAATCAGACGTATTCATTAATCTTAATCGATTCATTACTTTACCAACTGTGTAATCTGAATTATACGCAATATTTAGTTTTCCACTTTTTCCTTTTTTAGTTGTTATCAGTACTACTCCATTGGCTCCACGCGAGCCATAAATAGCAGTAGCATCGGCATCTTTTAAGATTTCAATGCTTTCTATTTCTTTTGGATTCAGAAAATTAAGAGGATTAGATTCTCCATAAGGTAGAATACCAGACGACAGCCCTACACTTGTTGTATTTCCACTTCCAAAAGGAACACCATCTACAATATAAAGTGGTTCGTTCCCTTCTCGTCTTAGACTATTTCGTCCACGTATCTGAATGTCATAACCACCACCTGCATTTCCAGAGTTTTGTACTATACTCACACCAGCCATCCGTCCTTGTATGGCAGAAAGTACATTATTCACAGGCTGATTTTCTATCTCCTTTGCCGTTACACGTGCTATAGAACCCGTTCGTTCTTTGTCTTTTACAGTATAATATCCTGCATTGATCACCACATCTTTCAGCTGAATACCTTCCTCCTCCTTTGTGAAACTTACATTGATCACGCTTCTATTCAAAACCACTTCTTCTCGAATAGGGAAATCCAATTGCTCAAAAATTAGTTTAGCATCATCATGCTGTAAGATCAGCGAATAGTATCCATTCGCATCAGTTCGCACACTATTCTGTGTACCTTCTTCAGTTACTACCACGCCAGAGAGCAAATGGTTATGATCTTTTACCGTTCCAGTCACGGTTTTTCCTGTTTGTGCAAATAGGGGTGTAGCACAAACCAATCCCAATAGCATACTTATTATATGCCTATTGAGTTTAAAGTAAAATATTTTCATAATTTTACATAAGTTTTTTAAAATTCAACATTAGTTTTAAAAGCCACTCCTTTTCCAGTACATCGCGCCAACTTTGTTTTTGGGAAAGGGGTTTTATTTTTTTTTACGTTATACGGTCTACGCTTAACGTTTTACGTTTTTATTCTTATTAATATTCAAATCCATTTATAACAACGAATTTATAAATCGTCATTGCTGAAAAGTCGAGTGTCAATTCGGCGTAAAGAGCGTTAAAAATGATTTATGTTCGCATTTCATATGCGAATGTTCTAAAGCATTTAGCGAGTAGCTGTTATTGACCGACTTGTAAGCACAGACTTGATTTTTTTGGTTCGTTTTTTCATCAAGGAAAAAATGAACGTAATAAAATAAAGAACTACTAATCCTCTTAATATATCCAATTTCTCTTTAGGCTCTTATCTCGCTGTCATTCTGAGCTTGTCTCAGAATCGCATTCGTGCCTGTTTATCCTATATTCCTCCTAAAATATCCCCCTCCAACAGTTTTAAAAAATACATTAATAAATGAAAAAAATTAACACTAATACATTTTATGAAGATCATTTACTTTCTTATTGTGTTGTCTTCGGGGGATAGAGTGTGAATCTGTTTACTCTTTCATAATTTTACATAAGTTTTTTAATTCAACATTAGTTTTAAAAGCCACTCCTTTTCCTGTACATCGCGCCAACTTTGTTTTTGGGAAAGGGGTTTTTTGTTTTTTCTTTATTTTAAATATTTTCTTTACTTTCATTTTTTTGAGCATCCAAAAAAACGAAACAAAAAAAGATGCCGACAGTAGTCTCTCAATGATTCAACTAAATAAATTATTTCCATAAAGTTGATAACTCACTTCGTTCAGACACATCAACTTTTTTTATTCCAATAATTTACAGTTGAATTGCATTTCGATCCTAAATCGTCGGATTTTTATCATCCTTTTTCAAATACATCATACTTTTTACATACTACATTTTACAACTCAGCACCGATACACGAACCTCGAACAAACCATACGGAACGCATATACAATGGATACAGAATGGATACAGCGCGGATAAACAACCGATACAGAAAAGTGTCATTTTCGATATACACCGATACAGGAATTTAACACTTTTAACACATTATTTCTCTAATATTCTGTCATTTCAAGAAATCTTTTTTCATTTTTTGAGCGCAAAAAACGAAACAAAAAACTCTTGTCTTTGATTTTCGAAGGTCAAAATAAGTTTCAGCCATTCAATGTTTTAAATCATTTGCTACGCAAACAGTAAAACATTTTAACCATTCTCTTCAACTTTTTGACACTCGCCTCCAAATCATATGACATTTTTTTAATCCTTTTTCAAATACATAATACATTCTACTTTTTACATAGTACAACTCTAAAATCTCAATTCTCATATCTAACATCTAATCTTTACATCATACATTTAACTCATTACTTATAACTCATTACTTACAACTTAAATCAGGTAGTAGCCCCAATAAATTTGGAAAATGATATGAAAGGCATTACTTTTAATGTGCGAAAAAAAGAGTATAACCTAGCTGTCAAAGTCTCATTACCGAGGCTCTGATAGAGAGCGTGTAAAGAAAGGATAGCCCTTTGCTTTACGATCCGTGTTTTAAAAATGCTATAAATACGGAGTATTGTTCTTTAAAAGAATGGAAAAAACAAACAGACTTTGTCTGGCGGTTTTTTACGGATGAATGGAAATTGTTTCGTTCTCATTTTGTGTTGGGTTTTATGGAACGATGTCTTCTATTCTTGATAGAAGTAGAAATAAAAAGTCAGAGAAACGATTTACACTCCTTCATTATCGTGAGGAAATCCGGTAAGAAAACCTTTAGAGTAAACTCTTGCCCAATGAAGTACAAACGCATAAATCGCCCTCTGGAATTATCGCAAATATATGAAAATCCCAGTGTATTGGGCGACTTTTTGTACTCTCTAGGGCTTATAATTTACCGGATTATTCCCGAATAGAGAGACATCATTTCGTTAAGTCAAATAGCCTTAACTAATTGTGTCGCTTTAAACATATATCAAATATACAATGTTTGACATTAAACGCCAAACTTTTTTAATAAATTTTTTAAATTATATGAAAATTAATCGATTAGATATTGTTTTTAAAGAAAGAAATGTACAAAATAGAGTCATTGCTAAATTTATTGGTAAAACTGAATTTACAATATCTAAATGGCGAAATAACAAAAGACAACCTTCTTTGGAAGAACTAATTGAGATTGCAAAATTACTAAGAGTAAGTATTTATGATTTAATAGAACCAACAAACTGGGACAATGAAAAATCTGAAACTTACGAGGAGTTTGTGAAAAAAGTAAAAGACATTAAATAATTAAAAACGTTTAGTTTAAAATAAAAATCTTAAATTCGAAATGAATATAAGTCATAGGCATGACGTTCATTTATTACTCAGGTGTTAGATTTTAGGTTAAAAGTTCACCTGAGTTTTTTATTTATACGTAAATTAATATAAGTAAAGGGCTTCTATATAGAAGCCCTTTACTTATTTACACAACATTGGTTATAAATTAGATTATTTTATATATTTGTTATTTATACGAAACTAAAGCTATAGTAGTTTCGTGAAAAAACAGTGTTATGTGTAAGCCATTCCAAACAAACAGTTAAAAATGAGTGATTTTTCTATTAGAGATATTTTAAATCAAGTAAGTAAAGGAAATTTAAGAATTCCTGCGTTTCAGAGAGGATTTGTATGGGACTCGGATTCCGTTGCCTTTTTAATGGATAGTATTTTCAAAGGTTATCCATTTGGAACTATTCAATTATGGAGAACAAGAGAAAAGTTAGAAACTGAAAAGCAATTTGGTCCTTTTCACCTGTTTGAAAGAGATGAAGAGTATCCAATAGACTATGTTTTAGATGGACAACAAAGAGTCACATCTATTTTTGGTGTTTTTCAAACTGAAATTGATGAAATTACTGGAATAGAAAACCCATTTAAAATTTATTATGATTTAGAAGCAGATGAAAATTCGCAAGACTCACAATTCGTACCTTTGAAAGACGAAGATGTGATTCCAGAAAGACATTTTCCATTAAACTGCTTATTCGATACGGTAAAATATCGTAGAGCAACATCTAGATTAGATGAAATGATTCTAGAAAAAATAGATAATCTTCAAGCGATATTTAAGGAAGTTAAAATACCTTATCAAACTTTAGAAACTGATGATAAATCTAAAGTAGCAATCGTATTTGAAAGAATAAATAGAAAAGGGGTTCCTTTAGATACATTACAATTATTAACAGCTTGGACTTGGAGTGAGGAGTTTGATTTACAAGACAAATTTGAAGATTTACAAGAAGAGTTAAGACCTTATGGTTTTGAAGAATTAGGAGGTAATGCCGATTTACTTTTAAGAATCTCTTCAGCAGTTCTTACTCATTCTGCAACTTCAAAGAATTTGATTGAATTAAATGGAAATACTGTTCGTGAAAGATTTCAAGAAGTTACAAATGGAATTAAAGGTTCTATTGATTTTCTAAAACGAAATCTGAAAATTGAAAAAATAGCAAACCTTCCATATGAACACTTTTTAATTCCTCTTTCTGTTTTCTTTTCTAATCAAGGAAATCAACATTTTAATTATAATGATGAACAACGCAAGATATTAATCTCGTGGTTTTGGAAAAGCTCTTTTGGGAAGCGTTATAGCGCAGGTACTAATAAAAATATCAATAAAGACATTGAAGAGATTCTGAAACTTAAAGTTGACTATACAACATCAGCATTAAATAATGTTACTTTCAACATTAATGAAGCATTTTTTAGGAATAATGATTTTACAATGGGCACTGTAAATACAAAGTCACTAATTTTACTTTTAGCACAAAACAATCCAAAAAGCTTTATTTCAGGAAGTCAAATAACTTTATCAAGTGTTCTAAAAGATTATAATCGAAACGAATTTCATCATACTTATCCAAAGGCTTTTGTTAATTCATTACCTCAAGATACTATAGATTATTCAGTTAACTGCCTTGCAAATTTCAGTATAATATCTCGAGCAGATAATAAAAAAATAGACTGTAAAAAACCATCACAATATCTTAGAGATGAAATGCCAAATGATTCAAGCGAAATTCTTAATTCAGCTTTCATTGATGAACAAAAATTAATTGACGACAATTTTAATGAATTTATTGAAAATCGTTCAAGAAAATTATTCGAATTTTTACAGACTTTGATATAAAATAACCTACACATAACATCAGTAACTGTTCCACAATTCTAATTTTAGGTACAAAAGCACAAAATAGTATAAATAATAGCCTCTTTAGAAAGCGATTTTAGAGAGGTTTTTTGTATTTACGAGAAACCGTAATTTATTTTGAAATGGTTGTTGTATGTTTGGAATAATATAACGAAATTTAAACTATATTTTACTTCGTAAAGAATAATGTTATAGCTAATTGTAATACGATCGACAAAGCAAAGAATGTTAAATAATTTACAAATACAAAGTGACCACATAGAATTTTATGAAGTCTCAAATGTTCCATTGAACAAGTATAGCTTTTTACTAAGCGATCAATGGTTAGACAGAGTTGAG
>NZ_DICC01000017.1:0-93949 GCF_002415215.1 Empedobacter sp. UBA5036 | reverse complement strand
TAATGAATTTGAAAATTGTTTTATCGTTGATAGTATGCCCTTGGAGGTGTTTAAAACAGCAAGAATTAATCGCTCTAAAATTTGCAAAGAACATCAGTACAGTGCACCAAATAGAGGTTTTTGTGCTTCTCAGCATATGACTTTTTATGGCTATAAACTTCATGCTATTTGTTCTTTAAATGGTGTTTTCCAGAGTATTGATATCAGTCCCGCATCTGTTCATGACATTCATTTTTTGAAAGATGTTAAAACTCAAATGTATGATTGTTTGCTACTTGGGGATAAAGGTTATTTGTCACAAACAATTCAAATTGACTTATTTAATGAAGTTCATATTCGATTAGAAACACCGAAAAGATCCAATCAAAAAGATTACAAACCTCAGTTTTATCCATTTAAAAAGTATCGAAAAAGAATTGAAACGTTATTTTCTCAACTATGCGATCAATTTATGATTAGACGTAATTATGCAAAGACTTTTGAGGGGTTTAAAACCAGAATTCTAGCTAAAATTACTGCACAAACATTGAATCAGTACATTATTAAAATACACTTAAATCGAAATATTAACAAGCTAAAAACCAAAATTATTTAAAATGCACAACGGGTTAAATCTATATAAATAAACTTAATCTAGCAGTTGTTTATTGTACAATTCATAATAATAACCATGCTTATTTAATAATTCGCTGTTCGAACCATTTTCTAAAACATGACCATCTTCTAAAACCAAAATCTGATCAGCGCGCTTTGCAGAAGACACACGATGCGTAATAATGATGGTTGTTTTACCATTAATCTCAGAAGATAAATTATTCAAGATTTGTTCTTCGGTTTCGGTATCTACAGCAGACAAACTATCATCAAAGATTAATATTTTCGGATCATTTACCAATGCACGAGCTATAGAAACACGTTGTTTTTGACCTCCAGAAAGCGTAACGCCGCGTTCACCAACAACTGTTTCGTAACGTTCTTTAAATCGATCAATATTATCATGAACAACAGCTTTCTTCGCAAAAATTTCAGCCGTTTGCTCATCTGTATCGTCAGAACCAAACAAAATATTATTGGTTAGCGAATCCGAGAAAAGGAAAGCTTCTTGCGGAACATAACCAATTTCTTCTCGAATAGATTCTACATTAATATCATGAATATTTTTACCATCAATCAAAATTTCACCAGAAGTCGGTTCCAGCGAACGCGCAACTAACAAAGCAATTGTCGATTTTCCTGAACCTGTTTTTCCAAGAATCGCTAAAGTTTCACCTTTATTAATTTTGAACGAAACATTATCCAACGCCTTAATTCCTGTGTTTTCGTAGATATACGTCACATTTTTAAATTCGATTGTTCCTTCTACTTCATGATTGACTAATTGTTTTTCTTTCACATCAGTTTCAGCATTCAAAAATTCGTTGATACGAAACATTGATGCTTCCGCACGCTGCACAACCATTGTAATCCAACCCAACGAAGTAAATGGCCAAATTAACATATTTAGGTAAAGGAAAAATTGTGCAATAGAACCAATATCCATTGTTCCTTCTATATATTTTACTCCTCCCAAATACAAAATCACCAAATTACTCACACCAACTACAACAACCATCAATGGTCCAAAAGCTGCCTGAATTTGAGCTAAATTAAGCGCACGTTTCTGATATTCGTCTGCTTCTACTTCGTATTTAGATTTAATAAATTCTTCCGAATTGAATGATTTTATCACACGAATTCCAGCAAAAGTATCTTGTACAGATGACGAAATCGTAGATTGTTGTTCTTGTACGCGCTTACTTTTCTTGTTAATATTTCGTGCAACATTATAAATTAACAATGATAAAATCGGTAATGGAGCTAATGTATAAAGCGTTAATTGTTGATCAATTTGCAACATAAAATACGCAATGATCACAACTCGCGATACCAAATCAATTGGATACATAATTCCAGGTCCAAGATACATACGCACCAATCCGACATCTTCGGTAATACGATTCATCAAATCGCCCGTTTTGTGTTTTTTGTAAAAGGACAACGATAATTTTTGATACTTATCGTAAATCACATTTTTCAAATCGAACTCAATATAACGCGACGCCACAATAATCATTTGTCGTGTACCAACCGTCAAAACTCCTCCCAAAACTTTAAAAAAGAAAAAAGCCAAACTGGCATACATCAAACCATCTTTCAAAAGATCGAGGTTATCTGTTCCTTCTTTCTTAAAATTTCGTAGCAATTCTTCAACTGTATTAATCGCTTCTCTAATATATGTAACGGAATAAACCTGCACCCAATTGGCACAAATCGTAAAAATGAAGCCCAAAAATATTCTCCATTTATACTTCCATAAAAATTTATTTAACTTTTGTAATGATTTCACAAAACAAAATTACATTCTTTTTTTTACCTTTGCATCAATTTATTAGACGTTATATCATTGAAATTATGTTGGGAAGAAGACAACTACGCGAAAAAGTAATGCAGAATATCTATGCTTACAATAGTTTAGGAACTGAAGGCGAAGAAAGAGCGGTCGAGAAAAATATGATGAAAAGTATCGATCAAATCTATGATTTGTACATTTATCTCCTAAATTTGATTAAAGTTCAAAAGGACATTGCAGAGCATAAAATTGAACTTGCAAAATCAAAAAACTTTCCAACCCAAGAAGATTTAAATCCAAATTTAAAATTTGTTCAGAATAAAATATTCAAAATTATTGAACAAAATCTTGAATTATCTCGTTATTCAAATGACAACAAATTTTTACTTTGGGATATTTATGATTCTTATCCAAACAATATCTTTAAAAATTTGACAGAAAGCGAATTGTACAAAACGTACATGAGCAGCGACAAACATTCTTTTGAAGAAGACAAAGAATTTATCTTGAACTTTTTCGTAGAATTTATTGCTGAATATGAAGATTTGCACGATTACTTAGAAGGAATTCAGATCACGTGGGCAGACGATGTACATATTGCAAATGCGATGGTACACACAACGATAAAATCGTTCCGTCAAAACAGTTCTCCGTTGATTTCTTTGTTCAAAGTTTACAAAGATTTAGATGACAAAAAATTTACTGAAGAATTATTCCGTAAAACTATTCGTCACCAAGTAGAAACAAGAAAAATCATTGACGAAAAAGCTCAAAACTGGGAATTAGATCGTATTGCGACAATCGATTTGATTATTTTAGAAATGGCTTTGACAGAATTTTTATATTTCTCAAATATTCCTGCAAAAGTTACAATCAACGAATATGTGGAATTAGCGAAGAGTTATTCGACAGAAAAATCGCGTGTTTTTGTTAACGGAATCTTAGATAAAACATTAAAAGAGTTAAAAGACAATAATAATTTACCAAAATACGGTAGAGGTTTATTATAATCACTATTTTTTCTTAATTTTGACTAAGACAAATAATTATAAAAATGAAAAGTAAATTATTTATTTTAGGTGCATTTGCATTATCATTCGCAATCAGCTCTTGTGGAGAGAAAAAAGCTAGCGACAATTTTACAGCAGAAGAAACAGCTCAACAAGCTGAAAATGTTGTAGATCCAGCTACAGCTCCAGTTTTAACATTAGCAGAAGCAAATCACGATTTTGGAGATGTAAAAGCTAACAATAAAGTAGAAACATATATCAAGTTCAAAAACGATGGTAAATCTCCATTAGTTATTCGCGATGCGTCTGCAACTTGTGGTTGTACCGTTCCTGAATTCCCTTCTACTCCAATTGCGGTAGGAGCTACAGATTCTATCAAAGTTGTTTACACAGCTGGAAACATGAACGGAAAACAACAAAAAACAGTAACTTTAGTAACAAACACAGTAAACGGTCACGAGAAATTTGATATTTCTGCAAACGTTGTTGGAGCTACTGCAAATGATCAAAATGCGCAACAAGCATTTGGACAATAAGTATTAAATCGATAAAATATAAAAATGATTCAAACAATCTTTTTACAAGCTGGTGCACAAGGCGGAGGAATGTCTATGCTTTTGATGTTCGGAGGAATGTTCGTAATTATGTACTTTTTCATGATTCGTCCTCAACAAAAGAAAGCGAAACAAGAAAAACAATTTCAAACGGATATCAAACGTGGTGATCAAGTTGTAACAACTTCTGGAATTCACGGGAAAATCAACGAAATTTATGACGACGCTGTTATCATCGAAACTGGAGCTGGAAAAATTAAATTTGAAAAGGCTGCAATTTCTCGTGAATTAACTGCTGCACGTTATTCAAAAACGACTGACAAAGCTGAAAAATCAGACAAAGTAGTAGAAGAAAAAAACTAAGTTTAAGGTTAACATATATTTAACTGATTGCCGAAGGAATTATTCTTCGGCATTTTTTTAACTTCAAACCATGAAAAACAACCAACCTTTTGTAGCAGGTATTACTGGCGGAATAGGATCTGGCAAAAGTACAGCAGCAAAATTCTTCGAAGAATTAGGTATTCCGGTATATAATTCTGACACAAGAGCGAAAACGATTCAGAATGAAAACTCTGAAGTAAAAGTTAAAATTATTGCAGCTTTTGGTGAAGAAGCGTACAATGAAAATGGTTTGAATAAACCATATCTATCAAAACAAGTTTTTCAGAATAATGAAAAATTGAAGCTATTAAATTCAATTGTTCATCCAGCAGTTTTCCAAGATTTTGAAGATTGGAAAAAAGCTCAAAAATCGGACATTGTAATGAAAGAAGCTGCCATTTTAATAGAAAGTGGTAGTTACAAAGATTGCGATGTTGTGATAAGTGTAGTGGTCGATATAGAAACGCGAATTGCACGAACTATAGAAAGAGATGGTTTATCACGAGAAGAAATTCTTGCGAGAATAAACAATCAGATTTCGGACGAAGAACGAATCGCTAAATCAGATTTTATTATTGATAATAATGGCGATTTAGCTCACTTGAAAAATGAAGTGGAACAAACGTTTATCAAAATCAAAAAAATGATTTAATCGTCCAAATTTTAACAAAAAGATAGAAATTAGAAAAGATTAAACTATTTTTAATCATTCAATAAAAAATAAATGAAAAAAGGATTTTATAAAATCTTAATCGTTATCATGAGTGTTGCGCTTATAGGATTGATAATTATTCAATTCTATTGGCTAAACTTAACAATTCAGAATGGTACAGACAGTTTTAACAACAATGTGTACCAAGCGATGAATTATACAACAGAGAAAATAAACAAAAACGAATTAGAGCGTTATTATAAGAAATTCAATAATATACAATCTGATTTAAAATCAAATAAAGATAAACCGCAAGTTGTAACCAATCAAGTCATCAAAGATTCGCTTGGTGTAACGTACGCTTATGTAACGCGCTATGTAGTCGAAAAATCGATGTTGCCATCATCTGGAAAATACAATGACAGCTTAACAAAAGCGAATATTTATTCGCAAGAACGCGTTTTCAAAATAGACAAAGATTCTTCTGCAAGAGGAATTCCAAATCTGAATTTGAATTTTGAACACGCTTTACAAGACGGAACATTTACGTTGGAAAGTGCTGCGCGTTGGGATGCTGGTTCTACGCCAATCGACAAACGTGTGAATTATGCGATGTTAGATTCGATTTTGAAAAACGAATTACGTAACAGAGGAATTCATCAAGCAATGCCAATTTTGGCAGTTTTGAAAAAAGATTCGACAGAAACAAATGTCAAATCAAAAGATTTCGATCGTAATAAAATCGAGTTTATGGTTCCTCTATTTTTGGATAGAAAAGATCATATCGAATATTATTTAGCAGCGAATTTTGTTAACCGAAATTTAGCCATTGTTGCACCAACTGTTCCAGTTATTTCGTTGACATTTATCTTAACCATGATTATTATTACGGTTTTCTCCTTGTCAATTTATTACATGCAGTTGCAACGCAAAAGTTCAGAAATCAAGACAGATTTCATAAATAATATGACGCACGAATTCAAAACGCCTATTGCAACCATTAATATTGCGTCTGATGCTTTGCGCAACGAAAAAATATTTACTGATCCCGAAAAGGTGAAATATTATGCAGATTTGATCAAACAAGAAAACAAACGTATGAATGCTCACGTTGAGATGGTCTTACGAATGTCGAAGCTTGATCGCAATCAAATGGATATGAATTTTCAGGAAGTAAATTTGAATGGCATTGTACAAAAAAGTGTTGAGCCGATAAGATTTATTGTAGAAGAAAGAAATGGTACAATATTTGAAGAATACAATGCAGAACAATCATTTGTAAAAGGAGATCCGTTCCATTTAGAGAATATCGTTATTAATGTATTGGATAATGCTCGAAAATACTCTCCAAACACACCAGAGATTAGAGTAAAAACATACAACAAAGACAACAATTTTTTAATTGAAATTTCTGATAAAGGAATGGGTATGTCGCAAAACGTTCTGAAAAAAATATTTGAACAATTTTATAGAGAAGAAACGGGAAATATACACAATGTAAAGGGTCATGGACTTGGGTTGGCTTATGTCAAAAAAATCGTTCAGCTTCACGGCGGACAAGTTTGGGCAGAAAGTTCAGCAGGAAAAGGAAGTACTTTTTTCATTAAAATTCCTCTAAAATCATAGATCAATGAGTGATAAACAACGATTACTTTTAGTAGAAGATGATCCAAGCTTCGGAAGTGTATTAAAGGATTATTTGGTTATAAACGATTTTGACGTAACGCACGCAATCGATGGTGAGGACGGTCTTGCCAAATTTAAAGAAAGTGATTATGATCTATGCATCCTTGATGTAATGATGCCTAAAAAAGATGGTTTTACATTAGGAAAAGAGATCAAAGAACTAAAAAGTGAACAACCAATTATATTTTTAACAGCGAAAAACATGCGCGAGGATGTTTTGAATGGTTACAAAATTGGAGCAGACGATTATGTCTTAAAACCATTTGATTCGGAAGTTTTATTGTACAAAATAAAAGCTGTTTTACAACGTAATTCTGGTGAAGAAGAAAAGTTTGAACAAGAAGATTTCAAAATTGGTAAGTTTACGTTCAATGCAAAATTGAGACAATTAATTTACGATGGTAAATCACAAAAACTTTCGCCAAAAGAAAACGAATTATTACGTTTATTGGCAGTTTACAAAAATGATTTAATGCCTCGTGAGATTGCCTTAACACGTATTTGGCACGATGATAATTACTTTACATCACGTTCTATGGACGTATATATTGCGAAATTACGTAAGTATTTGAAGAAAGATCCAGCAGTAGAAATCGTGAATATTCACGGTGAAGGATTCCGACTTTTAATTCAGGAATAAGATTAATCTTTATAGAAAAAAACCTCAACTACGTTGAGGTTTTTTTGTGTTATTGTACCGTCATTTACAATAATACATTTCCAATTTTGATAGGTTTGATCTAAGACTGATTGTAGACATTCGTCCATATAAATAGACTGATTGTAGCAAGGAACAATAACCGAAATAAGAGGTTGTTGCATGATGTGTATATTAAGTGTTTCTAATTTAGCTGTTTACAATGTTACTTCATTTGTAAGAATATACAAGTTATTATTTGATGGCATTGCTCTTCTATTTTTTAAGCGTATTTATTTATCATTATTTATTTTATACGATAATTAAGATATTCTTAATGAAAAGTAGATTTACTAATTATAGCTTATGCTTTCTTATTTATAGGAATGTGGTGAGTGTATAGTGAAAAGGATGAAAGAGTTTAGCTTGTTCGTTGTCTTGTGTCACAATGGATATGCCGACAAAAGGAAAAATTGTTGATGAGTTTTGTTGTTCTTGTATTTGTGGTGATAATTTAATTTCTGCAAGTGGTGTAGCAAGGTTATCTATTGGAACATAGAAATTTTGAAAATTGATAAGATTTAACTCTAATTCTTCGGTGCAAACCAACCATCCTATACTGATTTCTAAAAAAGCGTTTGGGAATTTGGATTTGTGTTGAAATACTAGGCCTGCTTGTATTTTTAATTCATTTGTTTGGGCATTATATTCCACATAAAACGGGGATAGTTTGCACTTTTTGTTGAGTGAACGATGTTGTAATTTACCATTTTTGTAGGCTTCTACTAGTGCTGTGTACATGGTAGATTGATTGGTTTCTTTTTTTATAGTAGAAAAAAATGAAACCAATTGGTTGTGAAAAGTTCCGTCTTTTTGTTTCCAGTTGAATGGTAGTATGTGTTTCTTGAATGATGCGGAAAACATCGATAATTCTTTGAAACGTCTCTTAACTTCTATTGTATTTGGATGTTGTTGTGCTGAACTATTAACAAATCCGCCTGCATATTTTTTGACAAAAGATTTACCATTACGTTGAAAAAAAATTAAATTTCCTAATTTACCATTTATATTAAATTCATTATCTGTTTTAGCCATAAATTTACTATATTTAACTATTGAAAATCAATTAATTAAATTTAGCGAATTTATTTCTATTTTTCTCCTTTTTAATTATTTTTTACTTCTTCAACTGTATTCCTAAGTTATTTTTATAGTAGTTCTATGCTACCTCTGTGCTACCTTTATGTCGCCTCTAAGCCGACTTAAAGAGGAGGTTTGTTATAGGAATTTGTGATGATACTTCATGTATATTAGCTATAATGATGCTGAATAAATTTGTGGATTGCTTAATTTTGATTTTGATTTGTTTTATACAAACAGATTGTTTAGTGTTTCTTGCTAAATGTAGATTAGTAGAGGTTAGCTATTAGGTTTTGTTGTAAAGTAAAGTTGTTACCGATTAATATGAGCTTTTTCTAATTATAGGTATTTATATCCTTTAAATAGTCCTAATTTATATAGTAATTTTAGTAATCTTGATTTTTTTAGTAACTCTAATTTAGTAGAAATGTTGTCATTTCCATTTTATTAGTTTTAAAGATGTTCTAAAGCCAATATCTTTAATATAATTTATATACGAAATATCAAACGTTGAGTATTTCAAAATAAAAAAAATATGATTTTTAATTCTTTTATGAATTAGTTTCTTTTGTGAATTATTTAGCTTTTTTTTTAAAGTTTCTTTAATTTGCTAACCTCCTTATTATTAATATTTATAAGATTTGAATGATTTTTTGCTAACTGTGAATATATTCGGAAAAAGTATAAACGGCAGTAATCTGATTGATATAATAAACTGGGATATTGTTGATAGCAAAGCTAAAAATTAAAAGTACCACCAATAGAAATGGAAAGTAGAGAAAATTAATATCTAAATTAACACCGAAATAAATTAAAAAGACCACTAACAAAATAAGTTTCAATCCTAGATTGAAAAATATTTTATACATACCAGCCATTAGAAGCGCTTCTTTAGGGAAATTAATTTTAGACATAATTCCCTTTCCTGCGTTTACAGAAACCATAGGGCTTTGAACTGTATCAGCAAATACACTCCATAAAGTTGTACCAATCACAACAAACAAAGGATAAGGAATACCAACTCCTTGTACTGAAACAACACCTGATCCATTTAAAAACAGCCACACTAATGAGTTAATAATAACTGGAGCAAATGCCCAAAAAATACCCAAATAAGACTGTCTATACTGTGCTTGTATGTCCCTTTTAGCCATCTGATAAGCTAAAAAGTGAGAATTTGATATATCTTTAAATATATTTTTTAATTCCTTGAGGAAATGTGTTTTTTTGTCAGAAGAGTAAACTACTGTTTTTAAACTCATAGAAACTTTTTAGGTTAAGGTTTTAAGTTTATAGATTAATTTCTTCATCAACCTATAAAACCCTTTTTTAATTATATTGTTTTTCGTAATAATTTTGGTAATCGCCAGATGTTACATTGTCTAGCCATTCTTTGTTGGATAAAAACCAATCAATTGTTAGACTCAAACCTTGCTCAAACGTCACACTTGGTTTCCAACCTAATTCTTCGTTAATTTTTGTTGCATCAATTGCATAACGTAAATCATGTCCTGGACGATCTTTCACAAATGTGATTAATTGTTCTGAAGTTCCTGCTTCTTTCCCTAATTTTTCGTCCATTTGTTTACACAATTCTTTTACCAAATCGATATTTTTCCACTCGTTGAAACCTCCTACATTGTAAGAACCTCCATTTTTTCCTTCATGGAAAACTAAATCAATCGCTTTAGCATGATCGATCACAAATAACCAATCGCGTGTATATTTTCCATCTCCATAAATTGGAAGTGGATTACTGTTCAAAATATTATGAATACACAACGGAATCAATTTTTCTGGAAAATGATTTGGTCCATAATTATTCGAACAATTTGTCATCACAATTGGTAAACCATACGTATCATGATAGGCTCTTACAAAATGATCCGAAGACGCTTTTGATGCTGAATAAGGCGAATGAGGATCATAAGAAGTTTCTTCTGTAAAAAAACCTTCATCTCCTAAAGCGCCAAAAACCTCATCTGTCGAAACATGATGAAAACGTTTTCCTTCGAAATTATTGTTCCAAATCGTTTTTGCAGCATTCAAAAGATTAACCGTACCAATCACATTCGTCATCACAAATTCTAACGGATTTGTAATAGAACGATCCACGTGAGATTCAGCAGCTAAATGGATTACTCCATCTGGCTGATGTTTTTTAAAAACCTCTAATATATGTTTTGCGTCAGTAATATCAGCTTTTACAAATTCGTAATTTGATTTACTTTCGATATCTTTTAAATTCTCTAAATTTCCCGCATACGTCAACGCATCAAGGTTGATGATTTTCGTTTCAGGATATTTTAAGACAAATTCTCTTACAACGTGAGAACCGATAAATCCAGCTCCACCTGTAATTAAAATAGTTTTCATAGTATTTTTAGTTGTTATTTTTAATCGTTTCCAAACAAATCACGCGTATAAACTTTCTCTTTCACGTCAGCCAATTCAGGCGCATTTCGATTCGAGATAATCACATCACATTCTTGTTTAAAAGCTTCAAAATCATTCATCACTTTCGATCCAAAGAAAGAATCTTCTTTCAGAACTGGTTCATAAACCACCACTTCAATTCCTTTTGCTTTGATACGTTTCATCACTCCTTGAATTGCCGAAGCTCTAAAATTATCTGAACCTGATTTCATAATCAAGCGATAAACACCAACTTTTTTAGGATTTTTTGCGATGATAGAATCTGCAATAAAATCTTTTCGAGTTCTGTTTGCGTCAACAATTGCTTGAATAATATTATTCGGAACTGCATCATAATTAGCCAATAATTGCTTCGTATCTTTTGGCAAACAATATCCACCATAACCAAACGATGGATTGTTGTAATGCGAACCGATACGAGGATCCAAACCAACCCCTTCGATAATTTGTTTACTATCTAAATTGAATGTTTGCGCATAACTATCTAACTCATTAAAATAAGCGACACGCAATGCTAAATATGTATTCGAAAATAATTTGATTGCTTCGGCTTCGGTTGAATGTGTAAACAACGTCGGAATATCTTTCTTAATTGCTCCTTCTTTCAACAAATTCGCAAAAACTTCTGCTCTTTCGCTTTGCTCACCAATAATAATTCTTGATGGATACAAATTGTCGTATAAAGCTTTTCCTTCTCGCAAAAATTCGGGAGAAAAAATAATATTTTGATAATCTAATCGTGATTTTAAATCTTCAACAAAACCAACTGGAACTGTCGATTTTATAATAACTACAGCATTCGGATTATATTGTTTGACATCTTTTATAACCGATTCTACGCTTGATGTATTAAAATAATTTGTTTTTGGATCGTAGTCCGTAGGCGTTGCAACAATCACATATTCTGCATTTGCATATGCAGTTTCTTTATCTAAAGTCGCAAGAAAATTAAGCTCCTTATTCTGCAAAAAATCTATAATTTCTTTATCTTCAATTGGAGATTTTTTTGCATTGAGCATTGCAATCTTTTCTGGAACAACATCTAATGCCACTACCTCATTATGCTGAGCTAATAAAATTGCGTTAGACAGACCAACATAGCCTGTTCCCACTATTGCTATTTTCATTTATGGTTATTTAAAATTAGTTTAAGAGAACAAATTTAGTAAAATTCTCTCAATTCGTACACCAATTTACTAAAAATGAGCAAATAGACAAGTATATTTACGTTTATAAAATTGTAAAAATTGTTATTTCATTTTCAACGAACCGTTTATCTTGTTCTTCATTTGTCAAACTGTAAAAAATATCAGTCAAAATTAGTTCTGTTTTAATATTCAAATTAACTTTACAAAAGTTAAAAATATAAACGTAATGTCTGTAAATAAAGAAATCAAACGTATCACTACCGAAACTGTGCGTAACATGAAATTTACCGGAGAAAAAATTTCGATGTTAACGGCTTACGATTTTACAATCGCTTCGCTTGTAGATGCGGCTGGAACTGAAGTTATTTTAGTTGGTGATTCTGCTGCTAATGTAATGGCTGGTCACGAAACTACTTTGCCAATTACTTTAGATCAAATGATTTACCATGCTCAATGTGTCGTTCGTGGAGCAAAACGCGCTTTGGTTGTGGTTGATTTACCTTTCGGAACTTATCAATCTGATCCGCAAAAAGCCTTAGAATCTTCTGTTCGAATCATGAAAGAATCTGGTGCACACGCGATCAAATTAGAAGGTGGAAAAGAAATCGAAGAATCTATTCGTCGTATCGTAAATGCTGGTATTCCTGTTATGGGACACTTAGGTCTTACGCCACAATCTATTTACCAATTTGGTTCATATAAAGTACGTGCAAAAGAAGATGCGGAAGCAGAAAAATTAATTAGCGATGCTAAATTATTAGAAGAATTAGGATGTTTTTCATTAGTAATGGAAAAAATTCCAGCTGATTTAGCTGCTAAAGTAACAGCCTCTGTTAATATCCCTACAATTGGAATTGGTGCAGGTGCAGGTTGCGACGGTCAAGTTTTAGTTGTACATGATATGTTGGGATTAAACAACGAATTCAAACCAAAATTTGTTCGTAAATATTTAAACTTAGAAGATCAAATTCACCAAGCAATTGGACAATATGTTGCGGATGTAAAATCGGGCGACTTTCCAAATGCGAATGAACAATATTAGAAATTAAGGTTAAGGTTGAGATTGAGGAAAAGACAAAACTCAATCTTAACCTCTTTCTAAACTTTTTTTAATCTCAGTCTATTTCTTAACCTAAATCTTAACTCATGCCTTATCACGATTTCACAGAAATGCCAATTTGGATAAAAGCTATGAATATTGCTGTTCAAATTTTTGAATTAACTTCAAACTTACCTCGAACAGAAGATTATGGGTTAACATCACAAATAAGACGTTCTGCAGAAAGTATTTCAGCAAATATTGCTGAAGGTTTTGGCAAATCTAGTATTAATGATAAAGTTAAATATTATGAAATCGCAAAAGGTTCGGCTTTCGAAACAAAATCTCATTTGTATTATGGACAGAAAGTTGGATATTTTAACGAAAACACAATAAATCTTCTTCTTGAAGAATTAAATGCTACAATTTTTGAGATTAATAAACTCAAAAAAGCATTAAAAATTAAATAAATTCTAATTAATTAGGTTGACTTTCTCTAAGTCTAAACCTTATTCTCAATAACATGAATCCAGAAATTTTATTCGAAGATAATCATTTGTTAATCATCAACAAAAAAGCGGGTGAATTAGCACAAGGAGACGAAACAGGCGACATTCCACTTATCGATAGTCTAAAGGACTATATAAAAGAACGCGATAACAAACCTGGAAATGTTTTCTTAGGGTTGGTGCATCGCTTGGATCGTCCAACTTCTGGTGTGTTGATTTTTGCTAAAACTTCGAAAGCGTTAACACGAATGAACGAAATGTTTCAGAAACGAAATATTGACAAAGTTTACCGTGCAATTGTTCAAAGTAAACCGCCAAAAGACTTCGAAAGATTAGAGCATTATCTAAAGAAAAATCCAAAAAATAATAAAACAACTGTTTATTCTAAACCAACGCCTGATGCTAAAAAAGCAATTTTAGAATACACCTATTTAGGCGCTTTGGATACTTTTCATTGTGTCGAAGTGAAGTTATTTACAGGTCGTTCGCATCAAATTCGCGCACAACTTTCTTCGGTTGGTTGTCCTATCAAAGGCGATTTGAAATACGGTGCTAAACGCTCTAATCCTGACGGAAGCATTTGTTTACATGCGCATCGCATTACATTTGAGCATCCTGTCAAAAAAGAAGAAATGACAATCGTAGCTCCAGTGCCGAAAGATGCAATTTGGCAAGCAACGAACAAATTTAATTCGTAAATTTGTCGCTTATTTGTTTGTCAAATGAACAGCATTTTTTATTTCATAATTTTTCAAATTTCGCGTTTACCTCTTTCGGTTTTATACAGATTTTCGGATTTTTTGTTCTTTCTGTTGTACACAGTTATTGGTTATAGAAGACGTGTCATTAGAACAAATTTAGAAAACTCTTTTCCCGAAAAATCTCAGGAAGAAATCAAAGCTATTCACAAAAAATTCTATGCTAATTTTTGTGATTATTTGGTCGAAACCTTAAAAAGTTTTTCTATTTCTCAAGAAGAATTGGACAAACGATTTACATATTCTAATCTCGACATTTTTAATGAAATAAAAAATGAAAAACGAGATGTCATGATGATGTGTGGGCATATTTTCAATTGGGAATGGTTTATTGGAACGGTAAAACATTTACCAACAAAAGAAAGTGCAGCGGTTTATCATAAAATTCGAAATCCTTTTTGGAACGATAAAATCAATGCAATGCGTGGTCGTTTCGGCACAAAAGCGTTAGATATGAAAGATGTGTTGCGTTTTATGATGAAAGCTCCAAATGATGGAGAATTAGCCTATTTATTTGTCGCAGATCAAAGTCCAAAACAATCGGCTGTTCACTATTTTATTGATTTCCTCAATCAGAGAACGCCTGTTTTTAATGGTTTTGATAAAATTGCACGCCGCAAAGACATGGCTGTTGTCTTTTGTCAAACCGAAAAAATAAAACGCGGTCATTATCACACAACTTTTATTCGACTACAACCTCAACAAGATAAATTTGAAGAAAATGAAATTGTTCATCAATTTTTTCATCATTTAGAACAAACCATTCAACAACATCCAGATAATTGGCTTTGGAGCCACAAACGTTGGAAATATGCCGATTTGTAATTTTAAATATTCATGAAAACAGCAATTGCAATCCTAAATTGGAATGGCGAAAAATTATTGCCTCAATTTTTACCTTCGGTTATTAACAATTCTAAAAACGCAACAATTTATGTAATTGATAATGCGTCGACTGACAACTCAATCGAATTGTTAACAACTCAATTTCCTTCTGTCAAAATCATTCAGAACAAAGGAAATTATGGCTTTGCACAAGGCTATAACGAAGGTTTAAAAGAAATTGATGCAGAATATTTCTGTTTATTAAATTCGGATGTCGAAGTAACTGAAAATTGGATAGAACCAATTGAAAAATTGTTTGACAACAATCCTGATATCGCCGCAATTCAACCCAAAATATTAGACTACAAAAACAAAGAGTATTTTGAATATGCCGGTGCAGGAGGAGGTTTTATTGATAAATTTGGTTATCCATTTTGTCGAGGACGTGTTTTTTCAACTTTAGAAAAAGACAATGGACAATACAACGACACCACACAAATTTTTTGGGCTACGGGTGCAAGTTTATTCATCCGAAAAAAAGATTTCTTTGAACAAAATGGTTTTGACGAAGAATTCTTTGCACACATGGAAGAAATCGATTTGTGTTGGCGATTAAACAATGCTGGGCGAAAAATTTATTATTGTGGAGAATCAACTGTTTATCATTTGGGCGGTGCAACTTTGGATAAATCCAATCCAAAAAAATGGTATCTAAATTACCGAAATAGTTTGTGGATGATGCTTAAAAATCTACCTACAAACAAACTTTTTCCGATGCTTTTCACTCGTCTTTCTATGGATGGAATTGCTGCTGTTGCCTTTTTACCAAAACAAGGACTTCCACATGTTTGGGCTGTTTTCTTATCACATATGCATTTTTATTTTGGTTTTATAAAAATGTATAAAAAACGTCAACAACATCAAATCAAAAATTATTCAGATAAAGAATTATTGCCATTTCAGTATTTCATACAAAAACGTCAGTACTTTAAGGATTTAAAATAATCTGTCTTCAAATATTAAATCATTTCTTAAAATTTCTATAAATTTTTAATTCTATTATTGTAGAATATAAAAATATTACTATCATTGTAGAACAAATCAAACTACAATGAAAAAAATAGTTACATTATTTACTTATTTCGTTCTACTTACCACTATTTCTTTTGCACAAAAGCTTGAAGTGAATTATCAAGAGATTGTAAAAGTAAATGCAGAAGAATTTAAAGGTTCTGTAAAATTTTCTACAAATGGTAAAGAAAGTACAATTCCGACTGATGTTTACAATGACATGATTAAGAATATGCAAGAGCCAAAAGATTTTATCTTAACAATCAATGAAAACGAATCATCTTATAATAAAGTCGAAAAAATAGATAATCAACAAGGAGGAAATGGAATGAGAGTTTCGATGAGTTTTGGAGATTCAGGAAATGGGTTGTTCAAGAATTTGAATACAAAAGAATATTTGAAAAGTGTAAAATCATTTGACAAAACTTATACAATAAAAGATAAATTAACTGAATACAAATGGCAATTGACACGCGAAACAAAGAAATTAATTGGTTTTGATGTCAAAAAAGCAATCGCAATTGTGGATAGCACAACAACTGTAACTGCATGGTATACTCCAAGTATTGCGATAAAAGATGGACCTGGAGTTTACAATGGTTTACCCGGGTTGATATTAGAAGTAGAAATCAAAAATTCAAAAAATAAAGGAATAGAAAGCAGTATTATTCGCGCAACAGAAGTCAAAGAAATCCCAAACCTCAAACCAATCGAAAAACCAAAAGATAAGAATACAATCACCAACGAAGAATATAAAGCGTTGAGTGCAAAAGCCATGGAAAGATTAAAACAGATGAGTTCTGAAGGTGTGAGTAAGGATTAAAGAAAATATTTTTTATCAATCGTTAAACATTTCATACAATTTCTTGTCTAAGAACTATAAGCACATTTAAAATGAAAAAAATAATTTCAGTTTTTGTTTTACTATTTAGTTTTTCGGCCTTTGCGCAACAAGAAAAAGTAGAAGTTTCGTACACAACACGTATCATTTTACCAGACGATTTTACGTTTCAACCTCCTAGTGGTGGTAATGGACGTACGATGCCAAAAGAAATGCAAGAGCAATTCAAGAAAAACATTCAAGAGCCGCAAGAAGCTAAGTTGACTATTTTGGGAGACGAATCCTTGTATAAAATGGTTGAAAAAATATCAAATGATCAAAGTCAAGGATTACGAGGTCCACGTGGTGGCGGGATGCGAATGATGTCGATGAATGGAGATAATATTTATAAAAATAGTACAAATCATTTGCTTTTAAAAGAGCAAAACATGATGGGGAAAAGTTATGTTGTAAAAGATTCTTTGCAAAATTATGATTGGAAATTAACACGAGAAACAAAAACAATCTTAGGGAATGAAGCTAAAAAAGCAACTGCTATTATCGATAGCGTTCAGACAACAGTTTGGTACATTCCAACATTAAAATATAAAACTGGTCCAGAAAATTATTGGGGATTACCAGGTTTGATTGCAGAAGTACAAACAGAAATTAACAGAGGCATGTTTAAAGGCTCTAAAATTATTTCTTTGACGGATATCAAAACATCAACAAATACAAAACCAATCGAAAAACCAAAAGATAAAGGTGCTATTTCGCAAACAGAATTTGATAAATTGATGCAAGAACAACGCTCACGTTTTGAAGAAATGCGAAATTCTGGCGTAAATAAACGAGATTAAGGTTTCTTAAAATTCGATTAATTTTCATAAAAAATTGGTTCAATTTCATATTATAAAACTTATATTTAATTCTAAATTAATCTTAAGAAATAAAATACTATGAAAGCTTTAATCATCGTAGATATGCAATACGATTTTTTACCAGAAGGTTCCTTAGCTGTGAATGATGGAGATAAAATTATCGAACGCATAAACAAATTACAAGAAAAGTATGATGTTGTTGTGGCAACGCAAGATTGGCATCCTGCAAATCACAAAAGTTTTGCTTCTCAACATACAGATAAACAACCTTTTGATGTAATCGAATTAGGTGGAAATCGTCAGGTTTTGTGGCCAGATCATTGTGTACAAGGCACTAAAGGAGCAGAAATACACAAAGATATCAAGCAAAATAAAATAAGTGCAATCATCCGAAAAGGTATGAATCCAGAAGTTGATTCGTATAGTGCTTTTTTTGATGTGAATAAAAAGAATCCAACAGGGCTAAATGGATTCTTAAAAGATCATAATATAACGAGTGTATACATTTGCGGCTTAGCAGCAGATTATTGTGTATATTACACAGCAAAAGATGCTTTAGCATTGGGATATACAACATATATTTTAGAAGGAACAACAAAGGCTATTAACCAAGAACTTTTTGATGAATTGAAAGAAGATTTTATCAAAAAAGGAGGAAATGTCTCGACGTATTTATTATAATATTATCAATAAATCGCTAGATAAAAATGTCATTTGAAAATCCTTAACTTTTTGAATGACATTTTATTTTTTAAATAAATTCAAAAATTATCTGTAACATTAGTCTACAAAAGCAGACTAATTAGACAAATACAACAATTATGAAAAAAGCAATCTTAACATTTGCCTTAGGAATTATTACAGCTACAATTTCTATCGCGCAAGACAATAAAACACAAAATATCGATGCAACTTATGTAATGGAAGTTAAAATGGACTACGAAAAAACCATGAAAACTATTCCAGAAGCATACAGAGCTCAAGTTGGAGGAATGCTAAAAGCTGAAATTGATGCAGGAATTTTTATGACTTACTTCTTTAAAAGTAATTCCAAAAATTCAACATTTACATTAGAAGAAAAAGTAAATAACGGACAAGGTGGATTAGGAATAATTGCTCAACAAATGGCTGCAATGGATAATAAACCAACTTATAAAGACTTTACTGTAACTCCAAATTTGTATTACAAAGAAGTTGATATGGGTGTAAAACAATATTTGATTAAAGATCAAATTCCAGATTACAAATGGAAAATCTCGCGTGAAAAAACTGATATAGCTGGTTACAAAGCGACAAAAGCAGAAGGCGTTATGATGGATTCTATTCCTGTGACAGCTTGGTATGCGCCAGAAATCCCTATAAAAGATGGACCAACTTCATTAGCTGGATTGCCAGGTTTGATTATAAAAGCTGAGTTTGAAATGAATGGAGCTAAATTAATTTACACATTGAAAGATTTAAAAATTTCTGAAAAAGAATTGAAAATTGCTTTACCTACAAAAGGAGAAGTTGTTACACAAGATCAATTTATGAAAATCGTAATGGATATTCAGAAAAAAATGCAAGAACAAATGAATGGAGGTCTAGACACTAAATAATTCATTCAAAACATATAAAAACACATCTGTTTCTAACACATAAACAGATGTGTTTTACAAAAAACTCTATTTAAGTCATCAACTAAAAAATACATATGAAGAAATTACTCTATCTAATTTTATTTACTTCTGCAGCTCAAATCTCGTTTGCGCAAGAATGTAAATTAAAAGGATCTGTTGCAAATGATGCTGGAATTCCTGTTACAGACGCTTCTGTCTCTATTTTTGATAGTAAAAACGAAGGCAAAGGTTTTGTTTTTACAAGTAATATGGGTGAATTTGAATTCAAATTGCCTTGTGGACAAAAATATGACATCGAAATTGAGCAAGCTGGTTACGAAACATATGTTGAGAATGTTGATTTGACTGAAAATGTCAACAAAAAAATAAAGCTTAAACAAGGAAAAGAAATTTCCTTAAAAGAAACAATTGTAAAAGCTCAACAAGCAATCAAAGTAAAAGGTGATACAATTGAGTTTGATGCAGATTCTTTCAAAGTTGGAAATGAGGAAACATTAGAAGATATTCTTAAAAAATTACCTGGAATTGAAGTTCAGAATGGTAAGGTAATGTACAAAGGTAAACCAATGTCGCAAGTAACAGTTGGTGGACGTGAAGTTTTGGGTGGTAACGAAAAATTATTGAACAAAAATTTACCTTCGGATGCGGTTTCTAAAATACAATTAAACACGAAGTTTAAATCAAATCCTTTTGCTTCTTCATTACAAGAAGATGACGAACAATTCTCGTTAAACATCGAACTAAAAGATGATATGAAACGTCTTGCATTTGGTAATGTAACACTAGGTGGAGATGCGGACAAACATACAGATGCACAAGCAAAGATTTTCTATTTCTCAGAAAAAACAGACGGGACATTAATCAATGATTTTAATACATTCGGGAAACAAGTTTTTGATCAAGATGATTATATGAGCTTCTTTGGTGGGTACTCTGAATTTAATTCTGAAGGAAGTATCTATTCATTAAGAGGAAATTCGAACAATCTAAACTTAATGACAAAAAATGATGCGCCGAGTATGAATACCTATAATGGTGCTGTGCATTTTGGTGTTGAACCAAATAAGAAATTAAAAATCTCTGGTTTTGGTTTACTTAATACCAATAATATTCGTTACAATTCTAAATCAGAACGTTATTACAACAACATCGAAACACCTTATACAACCGTCGATCAGGAACAAAATAAGAGCAATATTTTGATGGGAATGTCGCGTTTGCGTTTAGATTATAATCCGAATGATAAAGGACAAATTAAATATCGCTTAAACTTTAATTATTTAGATAGCGAAAACGAACAATTGGTTGATAGCTATTATAACGATCAAAAAAATAGCTTTAGAAATGTAAATTCTGAACAAAAGAATTACTCTTTATCACAAACTTTATCTTACATCCGTAAAGTTGGACGCGATGATAATGTTGGTTTATATTTCCGTCATCAATATCAAAAAGATACGCCAGATTACAATGTTTTATCAACAGCAAATCCGTTCTCGTCTTTTAATTTGTTCAAGAATTTATCTCAAGTAAATAATCAATATAATATCAATCAAGATCAAAATTTTGTTTTGAACACTGTTCAATTATACGGAATCTACAATCACTTGTTGACAAATACATCTAACCTTAAAATTAAGGTTGGAACAAATTTTAGTACGCAAGATTTTGAAAATAAAATCTATGATTTTCAGAAATTAATGAATGATAATTCATTAATCACTAATACAGATTTAGATTACAACGAGACCTTTGCTGATGTAACTTTGACAAAGAAACTAGGAAACTTTCAAGTAGATGCGGGAGCTGGAGTTTCGTTCTTTAATGAGAAATCGAAATACCAAGATGGTGAAAAATTAAATCGTTCGGAAACGAAATTTTTACCTCACCTGAATTTGCAATACAAGTTCAACAATGCAACAAGTGTTCGCGCAAGTTATTCACAAAGCTATAGCTATCCGTACACAAAAGATTTTAATGATTCGTACACCATTCAAAGTTACCAATCTATTTTCTACGGAAATAGAAATTTAAGACAAGCTTTGACACATACAGCAAGTCTTAATTTTAGTCATTTTAACTCATTCACATTCTTTAATATTTTTGCGAATTTGAGTTATACATTACAAGAAAAAAGTATACAAACGCAATCTGTTTTAAACCGTGATTTTATCATCTCTGGAAACGATACAATTGTAAATAACTATCAATTCAATACCTTAATTAATTCTGGTAATAACCAAGAAACTTATTCAGGATATTTCATGATTGGGAAGCGTTTTGCTAAATGGTACAATGCACGATTAACAGGTAATATTTCTACTTCTAATTATTATACCATTACACGAAATATTGAATATGAAAATGGAGTTGTTAAAAATGATGATTTGAAGGATGTTAACAATAAAAGTTTTAATCAAACATATAATTTAGAGAACTCATTTACATTCAAAAAGAAATTTGAATTAAAGGCTGGGGTTAATTTAAACCTAAGTAAATATCAATCATTATCTGAACAGAAATTTACGAACTGGCGTCCATATGGGGAAGCTGCTTGGTCCGCTACAAGTAAATTATTAGTTCAGACCGATTTCTCTTATCGCTTACAATACCGTGATGGAGTAGAAATAAACACAGCAAAAGAGTGGAATGCTTCTGCACGATACAATATTGCGAAGAAAACTTATTTGACTCTTACAGGTGGAAATTTATTAGGAAACAACGTAATTGTTTCGAATGGATTTAATGATAACTACATATCGACTACAACTAAAAATGTTTTGGGAAGATATTTTATCGTGAGTTTACGATATAAGTTCTAAAATAAATGAATTAAATAGTAAAAGCCCTTCTATAGAAGGGCTTTTACTATTTAATCACTTGTGGATAATCAAACAAATTATTTGGATCATATTTCTTTTTTAATTGCTGCAATCGAGCCAAATTATTTCCGAAATAAGCATTATTTGCATCAGGAAAATTAATATCCGGGTAATTTCGGTATTGTTTTATATTCCCAATATTTCTTAATAATTGTTGTATTTCTTCAAATGATTTTGTCAACTTTTCTTCTTGCGAAGGCAAATCCCAATACGCTTGTAACTCGCTCAAATAATTAATATCGCGATGTGGATAAGCAGAATCTGAAGCTTTGACTTCATTGATTTTTCCACCCAAAGTATTTATCTGATAAATCATTCCTTTAGAAGCGACAACTTTTGCAAAAATATCTTCCAAACCTTTCTCAATATCTTCAATTCCTGTGTACAAACCAGCAGAAGAATTTTTGAAATAAATCGGCTCTGTTACGCCATAATAATTTTTGAGCGCAGCAGCCAGATTTCTATTTTTCATCGGTTTATAATCATTCGATAATGGAATTAAACTCGAAAATATTTTCTCAAAATCTGTTTGATTTACTGCAAAATTGGTAAATAAAATGGTCAAAAACTTTCCATTCAACACAAAAGCAGAAAAAGCTTCTTTAGGTAATTTTTCCGTTGCTTGGAACCAAAGTCGAATTAATTTGACAAATTTATCTGATGTTAGATTTGTAAACTTCATACGATATCCGCTGAAAGATTGTGGGACTGGATAAGTTTTGAAATGTAATTCCGTTACAACGCCAAAATTTCCATTTCCGCCGCCTTTACACGCCCAAAGTAAATCGGGATCTTGATCAGAGTCGATTGTATTTCCTTTGTAATCGATCATTTTTACACGAAGCAGATTATCACAGGTCAACCCATATTTTCGGCTAAAAAAACCATAGCCACCGCCCAAAGTCAAACCACCAATAGCCACAGTTCCACATGATCCAGCTGGAATAATTCTTTTCTTAGGTAAAAAATTAGCATAAATTTCCTGCAATAAACAAGCTGGTTGTAATTTCACTTTATTCTCTTGCAACCACGTAATTTTGTTCATCAGTCCAAGATGAATCAACAATCCGTTATCAACATTCGAAAAACCTTCAAAACTATGCCCTCCACTTCGAATTGCAATTTTTAGTTTCTTTTCGTTTGCTAATGCAATTGCTTTTTTTATTCCAGTTTCTGATTTACAAACTGCTATAATCTTAGGAAATTTCTCAATTCTTTTATTGAATGATTTTCGGTATTGATTATACTTTTCATCATCTTTTGTCAAGATTATTAAATCATCATCCAAAAAATCATCAAACGAATAAAAAGACATAAAAAAAATCCCTAAACTACCTGTACCAAGTAGTTTTAGGAATTCTCTTTTTGTATAATTTGGTTGTTTCATCGCTAAAATTGGTTTAGCTAAAGATACAACTATTTAATATTATTCTCTTTTAACCAATTTCTATAATTCTCAGCATTTTTCAAATGTTCCTGATAATCGTTGGTATAAATGTGATAACCTGGTTTTTTAGGATCTGCAACAAAGAAAATAAAATCGTGATTTGCTGGTGATAAAACCGCATCAATTGCTCCTAAATTTGGTAAACAAATTGGTGCTGGTGGCAAACCTTTGTTACGATAAGTGTTGTACGCATTCGACGACCACGTCCATTTTTTGTACACACGTTGCACTTTTTGATCCCAACCATTTTCCATTTTATATGCATAAATAGAAGTTGGATCGGCTTCTAAACGCATATCTTTTGCCAAACGATTCATATATGCTCGTGCAACCTTTTGTTGTTCATCCATATTATCAGACGATTCTAATTGAACAATAGATGCTAATGTTGTCACTTGTAAAGGTGTCATGTTAAGCGCTTTTGCTTTTGCTAAACGTTCTGCATTCCATACTTTGTCGTGTTGCGCTACCATTTTATCAACAAATTTTTCTGGTGTTAATCCCCAATACACGAAATACGTTTCTGGAATGAAATATTGCTTTACCGTTTCGTCGTTTAACGTTGTATCGTTTTTTTCTTTCACAAAATCACGAATAGCTGTCAAAACTTCGATAGAATCCATATCAATTTGTTTGGAAACTGATCCCGCCAAATGGTAAATTGTTGGTTCATTTTTGATACGAAGTTTCACTTCTTCTTGCTCTCCTCCTTGCAAACGATCAATAATATCGCGGTTAGAATCTGAGCTTGAGATTTTATATTTTCCAGATTTTATCGTTGCTGGATAATCTGCATCTTCTGCATATTGTTTGAACAATTTTTCATCCTTCAAAAATGGTTTTAAAGAATCTAAAACTTGCTCAAATTTAGCTCCACGAGAGATATAGATATAACCATCTTTGGTTGCATTTCCTTTGAAACCGTCTATAAATGTACATCCTACAAATGCGAATGAACAGATTAATATTAATACTAAATTTAATTTTTTCATTGGATTGAATTAAATTTCAATTTCACCTTCAAAAACTTTTACTGCTGGTCCATTTAACCAAACATTGACAAAGTTATGATTATTTTCTTCAAAATTTACAGATAAATCTCCTCCCATTGCTTTTACTTTGATATCTTTTTTGTCTACCAAATTTTTAACATAAGCAGAAATCGCAGCCGCTGTAATTCCTGTTCCGCAAGCCAAGGTTTCGTCCTCAACTCCACGTTCATATGTACGTATCGTAAGACTTTTATCTGGCATTACTTCAACAAAATTTACATTAGAACCTTTCTCAAAATAGGGCGCTCCATTGCGAATCGCTTTTCCTTTTTTATAAACATTAACATCTTTTACATTTTCCACAAATTCTACGTGATGCGGCGAACCTGTGTTCATAAATAAATATTTGTCGTGATCTTCTACTTCATTTACATCAATCATCTGTAAACGAATAACTTCTTGATCTACGATACCATGATGCAAACCATCAATCGCATTAAATGTCATTTTGTCATTGGCAACATCCAAATCATTTGCAAATCGAATAATACAACGTCCTCCGTTTCCGCACATTGTACTTTCGTTTCCATCCGAATTGAAATACACCATTCTGAAGTCTGAATTTTCATCATTTTGTAACAAAATCAAACCATCAGCTCCTATCCCAAAATTACGATCACATAGCCTATTAATCAATTCTGTAGAGATTGGAAACGTTTTTTCTCGATCATCAATCATGACAAAATCATTCCCAGCTCCTTGGTATTTATAAAATTTTAATTTCAACTTCTTAAATTTTAAACAAAGTAAAGACATTTTTGTCACTCTTAACTAATGTTATAAAAGATTTATAATATAGTGTTAACATGCGTTAAACGGTTTGAAATGTTAAAATTTTGGTCTTAAATTTGATTTAATCTAAAAACATTAAAAACTTATATAATTAAAGATGAAAAAATATACAGGATACTTATTAGTTGGATTAGTGAGCTCTATGACAACTATGGGAGGTTTTTATTTGATGAACGAAAATGGAAGTAATCCATTTATTACAAATGCAAGTAATCAGAAAAATGGAGACTTTGAATTTGTAGATTATAAAGGAAATTACAATTACGATGCGCCAAACTTTGTGCAAGCATCTAATAAAGCTGTACATACAGTTGTGAGTATCAAAAATTATTCGAATCAAAGACAGCAACAACAACAGCAATTCTTTGATCCTTTTGATTTCTTTTTCGGGCAACCAGAACAACAACAAAGAGGAAGACAACAGCAACCAGATCAAGATCAACCATCTGGAATGGGTTCTGGTGTAATTATTTCACAAGATGGTTACATTGTTACAAATAATCACGTGATACAAGGCGCTTCTAAAATTGAAGTGACTTTGAATAATCAAAAAAGTTATATTGCTGAATTAGTTGGAACTGATCCAAGTACAGATATTGCCTTATTGAAAATTAGTGAAAAAGGTTTACCATTCACAAAATTTGTCGATTCTGATGCGATTAATGTTGGAGATTGGGTGTTAGCAGTTGGGAATCCATTTGGTTTGACTTCTACTGTTACAGCAGGTATTGTTTCGGCAAAAGGTCGTAGCATTAATATTTTAGGTAAAAATTCTGAATCACCAATCGAATCGTTTATTCAAACCGATGCAGCGATTAATCCAGGAAACTCTGGTGGTGCTTTGGTAAATGCAAACGGAGATTTAATTGGTATTAATACAGCTATTTCTTCACCAACAGGAGCTTATTCTGGTTACGGATTTGCTGTCCCTGCAAACTTGGTGAAAAAAGTTGTGGAGGATATCAAATCGTACGGAATTGTACAACGTGGATATTTAGGTATCAAAGGTTTTGATTTATCGAATGAAGATGCTGTAAAACAATACAACAAGCAATTCAAGAAAAATATTAAAACCGATAATGGAGTAATGGTAACTGAATTGGTAGCGAAAGGGTCTGCAATTGATTCTGGAATCGAAGAAGGCGATATTATTACAGCTGTAGATGGAAAACCAATTACATCTTTCTCTTCGTTATCGTTCATCGTAGGAAGCAAACGTCCTGGTGACAATGTTGCGCTTACTGTAAGACGTGGAAACTCTGAGAAAACATACAACATTACATTGAAAGATGCTAAAGGAAGCACTAAAGTGAGAAGCAAATCTGACTTAACGCCAACTGAAGTTCTTGGAGCAGAATTTGAGCCATTAACAGAACGTCAAAAAGATAGTTTCGGAATTAATTATGGTGTGATGGTAAAACATCTAGATAATGCAGGAAAATTAGCGGCAGCAGGTGTTCAAGAAGAATTTATCATCTTATCAATCAATGATAAAAATGTAAGTTCACAAGACGATATCGAAAAAATCTTAAAAAATTATAAAGGTCGCGTGTCAATTAAATTTGCAGATTATTACGGACGAATCTATACAAAAGGATTCACGATGGATTAAAATTTTGAGTCGATTTTAAATTTTAATAAATCATTATAAATAGCTACAACAAGATAAGTTGTAGCTATTTATCTTTACATTAAAATTGTTTAACGAAAAACTATCCCATGTTTATTAAAAATAATTATTCTTTCACTCTTTCTTTTGTTTAGTTCTTTTTCTTATCCAAAAGAAGTTCTATGGGGACCAACCTTAAGCAACTCTAATCAATCTGGAAACTTTGGTAAAGCAGGTTTATTTTTTCTTTTCGGCTTAGGTGATAATATGGTTGATTTTAAATTATACGCAAATGCTAATATGGGATATATGCGAGATAATTTTCACGTAATTCCTGAAGTTGGCATTACAGGATATGTTGCCGCGAGCCAGTTGATGTATATTTTTCCATTTGTAGAAAGTGAATTTACACCTTATACAATTACTCCAAAAGCTGGTATTTCATTAGCTTCTTTTGTAGATTTTGGTTTTGGATATGGTTTTAAGATTAATGAAAAAGATAGTTTTAAACCTATCAAAGGTTTTCAATTTTCAATTGGAGTAAATATACCTTTCAATTTGAAATAAAAAATCATTAATGATGATGAAAATTTATTTTTTGGGAGAAAGCTAAATAATTCATTAATTTTATCACATGAAAAAGTTCATCGCAATCTTTGTTTTTATCATTAGTTTTCAAGCGAAAGCACAACAAAATTTATCCGATTATTTTACAATTAATCTTGGTTATGAATATTGGAACGGAAATTACGGAAAAGTTGGAACAGATTTGTTCTTAGTACAAGATAATAACAATATTTTGACGTTTAGCGCCAATGCTAATTTGGGTTATATGAAAGACAAATTTCGTGTAATTCCAGAAGTTGGAGCTGGATATATGTTCAATTTTCGCAACAATACTGGTGATCCATATAGCTCTAACTTTAACTCTGCTTTTTATGTTATCCGTACTGAAGTTTCTCCGTGGACAATTACTCCAAAAGCTGGTATCGCAGTTTTGAGCATTGTAGAGTTAAATGCTGGCTATTCTTTCGAGTTTAGAGAAAATAAGGATTTTAAAGATATGAGCGGTTTCCGAGCTGGATTAACTATTCACTTGCCGACTCAGCTTTTTTAGCATTTCTAATACTTTTACGCAATTCTTTCAAACGAATATATAAATCTGAAGTCGACGCATTTTCTTCAATTGCATTAAAAATAAAGACACCTTTATCAATATAAAAGAAGATGATAGCTTCGTGATCTGCTACTTTAAAAGCATTTGTAATCCCATTTATTTTGTTCTCAACCCAAGATAATTTGCATGTTTTCAAATCAAAAATATGATCTTCATTACCCAAAATATCTTTGAAGATTAATTGTTCTCCTTGCGCATACAACACACCACTTCCTTGAAAAGATTTCATTTTAAGAAATCTACCTTGCGGACGCCCAATATTATAACGTACAACAGCCTTTAGATCTACCTGATCTGGTAAACTTTTCAGCGTATGTTGTTCATTTTTCTCTCTGACTTTCGCATCAGATACGGCAATAACAAAGAATATCGAAACAAAAATTCCGAAAATCAAAAATATTATTAGGATTGATATGATTGGTGCCATAATATATTAAATGTTAAGTAAAGTTATAAAAAAGCTTGAATTAATATCTAAATAAACCTTTTTTTTTACCTTAGCTTCGCAAACTGATAAAAATTACGAATGAATAAATTAATTTGGTTGTTATTTCCCGCCACAATCTTTGCTCAAAAAGGAGAAACACAAATAAAAGTTAATGCGTTAACAATGCCACTTGCAATGGTAAATCTTGGTGTTGAACATGCAATCACAGATAGAATAACTTTACAAGCTGACGGTTTTATCTCTCCTTGGAAATCATTTGCAGGTAATCATTTACAAATGTATATGGCTTTTGGTGAAGGTAGATATTACTTTGATAAATCTTTTAGTAAATTTTATATAGGTCCAAACATTGGAGTTGGTTTCTTTGATATTCAAAAATGGAATTATTGGAACACTGATAAATATCAACGTGGAGTAGCAATCTTAACAGGAGCTACAATAGGTTATCAAGTAAAAATTAACGAACATTGGGGATTAGATGTTTTTGTTGGTGGAGGACACTCTCAAGGAAATTACAAAGGATATTATAAAGAAGATTCTCCTAATTTGGGACGATATGATTCTGCGCAATCATTTAATAAAAGTGGGGAGTGGCTGCTTTACAAAGGCGGTGTAATGCTTACTTATAAATTTAAACGAAAAAAATCCAACTAAAATTAGTTGGATTTTTTATATCTAGTATTATTTTACTCTTACACAGGCGTATTCATATCGAAAGCCTCTAGATATTCGGCAACACGTTTTACAAACATACCTCCTAAAGCTCCATCCACAACACGGTGATCGTAAGCATGAGATAAGTACATTTTATGACGAATTGCAATCATATCTCCTTGCGGAGTTTCGATAACAGCAGGTTTTTTCACAATTGCACCAACAGCCAAAATAGCTACTTGAGGTTGAGGAATAATTGGCGTTCCTAATGTATTTCCGAAAGAACCAATATTTGTAATTGTATACGTTCCTCCCTGTATTTCTGCTGGTTTCAATTTATTATTACGCGCACGATTTGCTAAATCATTAACCTGAGAAGCTAACCCCGCTAAATTAAATTGATCTGCATTTTTGATAACAGGAACAATTAAATTTCCACTTGGTAAAGCAGCCGCCATTCCAATATTGATATTTTTCTTCTTAATAATTTTATCTCCATCAACCGAAGCATTAATCATTGGGAAATCTTGAATTGCTTTTGCTACAGCTTCGATAAAAATTGGCATGAAGGTAATTTTCTCACCATGTTTTTTCTGAAATTCATTTTTATTTTTATCTCTCCACAACACAATATTCGTCATATCAACTTCTACGAAAGACGTTACGTGAGGAGCAATTTGTTTTGCTTGTAGCATATTTTGCGCAATAATTTTACGCATTCTATCCATTTCGATAATTTCGTCTCCTTCACCAACAGAAATTGGCGCAGATTGCACTTGCGGTGCTTGAGGTTGAGCAACTGGTGCAGCAACAGAAGTCGTAACAACTGTTTTCGCTGGTTGATTTCCTCTATTTTTAACGAAATCCAAAATATCATCTTTCGTTACACGTCCGTCTTTTCCTGAACCTAAAATTTGATCTAACTCAGCCTGAGAAACACCTTCTTCTTTCGCAATAGATTTTACTAAAGGAGAATAAAATTTATCATCTGACGAAGTAATAAGCGTTTCAGTTTTGATTGTTGCAACTTCAGCTTCGATAGATTTTGCTGCATCAGCAATTTCCTGATCGCTATTTGTATCTACTTCTTCTACCGAATCAGCTTGTTCTACAACTCTATCAACAGACAAAATTGCGATAGGCTCACCTACTTTTGCAATTTTGTCTACTGGAACTAAGATTTCTTTTAAAACTCCTGCAACTGGCGAAGGAACATCAGAATCTACTTTATCTGTTGCGATTTCTACAACCGATTCATCTTCACTAATCGAATCGCCAATATTTTTGATCCAATTTGTTACAGTAGCTTCCATTACACCTTCTCCCATAGAAGGTAGAATTAATTTATAGTCAGACATTCTTGTGTTATTTGCTAAATACAAATCTAAACATTTTTTCGATTCAAAAAAATACTGTTAAAAAGATTAATGTATTTTATTTTTAAATTATTCGCATTAATATCATAAATAATTATCAATTTAATAATTGATCTAACATTTATAAGATTATTTTTAATGATTTGATAGTTTTGATTGCATAAAAAAATCCCCCAATCTAAGATTGAGGGACTTTTTGAAATATTAAGAATGATTCTTAAGCTTCGTAAGTTGCAGTACCGTTGTTTACTTGAGGTTCTTTGATTTCACCAAAGCTTTTCTCAAAGTTAGTTACGTTTTCTGCTAACGATTGAGATAATTGTTTTGCTTGTAATGGAGACAAAATAATTCTTGATTTTACTGATGGTCTAGCACCTGGTAAAAATTGAACGAAATCTACAACGAACTCAGATGGTGAGTGGTTGATGATTGCTCCTGTAGCATAAACACCTTGAGCTACTAATTCGTTTAACTCAATGTTTAATCCTTCGTTTTGTTGATTTTCTGACATTATAATTCTTGTTTTGCGTTTATTAATTCCTCGTATTCACGGTTAGATCCTACGATGATGTTTTGATACTCTTTTAATCCAGTTCCGGCAGGAATTAAGTGTCCAACAATAACGTTTTCTTTTAATCCTACTAAACCGTCTACTTTACCAGCTACAGCTGCTTCGTTAAGAACTTTTGTAGTTTCCTGGAACGATGCCGCAGACATGAAAGATTTAGTTTGTAAAGATGCTCTTGTAATACCTTGTAAAACGGCTTCTGCTGTTGCAGGTAAAGCCTCACGAGCTGTCACTAAGTTTTTGTCTTCACGTTTTAATTTAGAGTTTTCGTCACGTAATTCGCGAACTGTGATGATTTGTCCTGGACTTAATGTGTCAGAATCACCAGCATCTTCTACGACTTTCATTCCAAATAAACGATCGTTTTCTTGCATGAAATCGTCTTTGTGCTCTAAACTATCTTCTAAGAATCTTGAATCTCCTGAGTCTACAATACGAACTTTACGTAACATTTGACGTACGATAATTTCGAAGTGTTTGTCATCAATTTTTACCCCTTGTAAACGGTATACATCTTGAATCTCGTTTACTAAGTATTCTTGAACCGCTGTTGGCCCTAAGATTCTTAAAATATCTTCTGGTGTAATTGCTCCATCTGATAAAGGCTCACCTGCACGTACGAAGTCATTTTCTTGAACTAAGATCTGTGCTGATAATTTAACTAAGTAACGACGGATTTCACCATTTTTAGATTCAACGATGATTTCGCGGTTACCACGTTTTATTTTACCGAAAGATACAACTCCATCCATTTCACAAACAACTGATGGATTAGATGGATTACGAGCCTCTAACAACTCTGTAATACGAGGTAAACCTCCTGTAATATCGCCAGATTTAGCTGACTTACGAGGAATCTTAACTAAGATTTTACCTGCATTAATTTTTTCTCCATCATTTACCATTAAGTGTGCACCTACTGGTAAGTTGTATGTTTTTTCTTCACCATCAATCGTGATAACTCTTAACGCTGGAACTAATTTTTTATTACGTGATTCAGAAATAACTTTTTCTTGGAATCCTGTTTGCTCATCGATTTCAATTTGGAAAGTTACCCCTTGCTCTAATTGTTCGTACTCGATTTTACCAGTAGATTCCGCGATGATTACCCCGTTATAAGGGTCCCAACTTGCAATCTCTTGACCTTTTTGAACTTTAGCTCCGTTTTTAACAGATAAGATAGTACCATAAGCGATGTTAGTTTGTTGACGAACGTTTCCTAAATCGTCAATTACTTTCATCTCTGTAGAACGAGAAACAACTGTATCTACTTTGTTACCTGCATCATCTGTCGATTCAACAGTACGTAAGTCATCAAACTCAACTGTACCATCAACTTTAGCATTAATTGTATTTTGCTCAGAAACGTTACCCGCAGTACCCCCAACATGGAAAGTACGTAATGTTAACTGTGTACCAGGCTCACCAATAGATTGTGCAGCAACTACACCAACTGATTCACCTTTCTGAACACCTTTACCTGTAGCTAAGTTACGTCCGTAACATTTAGCACAAATTCCAGTTTTCGCTTCACATGTTAATGGAGAACGAACTTCTACATTTTCAATACCAGCTGCTTCTAAAGCATCACCAATATCTTCTGTAATAATGTTACCAGCAGAAATGATTAATTCACCATTATCTGGGTTGTAAATATCATTTAATGAAGTACGACCTAATACACGAGAAGATAAACTTTCGATGATTTCTTCTTTTTTCTTAAGTGCAGATACTTCTAAACCTCTTAATGTACCACAATCTTCGTGCATTACGATAACGTCTTGCGCAACGTCAACTAAACGACGAGTCAAGTATCCAGCATCGGCAGTTTTTAAGGCAGTATCGGCAAGACCTTTACGCGCACCGTGCGAAGAAATAAAGTACTCTAAGATAGACAGACCTTCACGGAAGTTAGAGATAATTGGGTTTTCGATGATATCCCCACCAGTAGAACCAGCTTTTTGAGGTTTAGCCATCAATCCACGCATACCTGATAACTGACGAATTTGCTCTTTAGATCCACGCGCTCCAGAATCAAGCATCATGAATACAGAGTTAAATCCTTGTTGATCTTCTGTCATACGTTTCATTACAATTTCAGTTAAAGTTGCGTTTGTTGTTGTCCAAACATCAATAACTTGGTTGTAACGTTCGTTATTTGTAATAAGACCCATATTATAGTTCATCTTAATGTTCTCAACTTGGTTGATCGCACCTGAGATAAGGTCTTTCTTTTGTTCTGGGATTAAGATATCTCCTAATGAGAATGATAAACCACCCTCGAAGGCATTACGGTATCCTAATTGTTTCATATCATCCAAGAAAGCAGCCGTTGTAGGGAAATCTGTAATCTTGATGATTTTATTAATAATTGTACGTAACGATTTTTTCGTTAATACTTCATTAATATAACCTACTTGTTTCGGAACGATTTGGTTAAATAACACACGTCCTACTGAAGTTTCGATTAATTGATTTTCTACTAACTCCTCTCCTACACGAATTGTTCCTTTTACACGAATTGGCGCGTTTAAGTCAACAGCTCCTTCGTTGTATGCAATTTGAACTTCTTCATCTGAATAGAAAGTTAATCCTTCACCTTTTACTGTAAATTGGTGGTCTGTACGACGAATTTTCGTCATGTAGTAAAGACCTAAAACCATATCCTGAGAAGGTACAGTAATTGGAGATCCATTTGCAGGATTCAAAATATTTTGAGAAGCCAACATTAATAATTGTGCTTCTAAAACAGCTTCTGGTCCTAATGGTAAGTGAACAGCCATCTGGTCACCATCGAAATCGGCATTGAAGGCAGTACACACTAATGGGTGTAAACGAATTGCTTTACCTTCGATTAATTTCGGTTGGAATGCTTGGATACCTAAACGGTGTAACGTAGGGGCACGGTTTAATAAAACTGGATGACCTTTGATTACATTTTCTAAAATATCCCAAACAACTGGCTCTTTTCTATCGATAATTTTCTTAGCCGATTTAACTGTTTTTACAATTCCACGCTCGATTAATTTACGAACTACGAATGGTTTGTATAATTCAGCTGCCATATCTTTTGGTAAACCACATTCGTGTAATTTAAGTGTTGGTCCAACAACAATTACAGAACGAGCAGAATAATCTACACGTTTACCTAATAAGTTTTGACGGAAACGACCTTGTTTACCTTTTAATGAATCAGATAATGATTTTAACGGACGGTTACCATCAGCTTTTACAGCAGATGCTTTACGCGTGTTATCAAATAATGAATCAACCGCTTCTTGTAACATACGTTTTTCATTACGTAAGATTACTTCTGGCGCTTTGATTTCCATTAATCGTTTCAAACGATTGTTACGGATAATTACACGACGATATAAATCATTTAAATCTGATGTTGCAAAACGACCACCATCTAATGGAACTAACGGACGTAATTCTGGTGGAATAACCGGAATAACGCGCATTACCATCCATTCTGGACGGTTTACGTGGTGCATATTTGACTCACGTAACGACTCAACAACTTGTAAACGTTTTAACGCTTCTGTACGACGTTGTTTAGAAGTTTCGTTGTGTGCTTTGTGTCTTAATTCGTAAGATAACTCATCTAAATTGATACGAGATAATAGGTCTTCTAATGCTTCAGCACCCATTTTCGCAACGAATTTATTAGGATCTGTATCTTCTAGATATTGATTCTCGATTGGAAGAGTTTCTAAGATATCTAAATACTCTTCTTCTGATAAGAAATCTAATCTATTTAATTCTTCACCTTCTGGTCCTTTTGCGATACCTGGTTGAATCACTACATATCTTTCATAGTAAATTACCATGTCTAATTTCTTAGATGGTAATCCTAAGATGTAACCAATTTTGTTTGGTAATGAACGGAAATACCAAATATGTGCAATTGGCACAACAAGATTGATGTGTCCAATACGCTCACGACGAACTTTCTTTTCAGTAACTTCAACCCCACAACGGTCACAAACGATACCTTTATAACGGATTCTTTTATATTTTCCGCAGGCACATTCGTAATCTTTTACAGGTCCAAAGATACGCTCACAGAATAACCCGTCACGCTCTGGTTTGTGCGTTCTATAGTTAATCGTTTCAGGTTTTAAAACTTCACCTTTAGATTCTTGAAGAATCGATTCTGGAGAAGCTAACCCGATACGGATTTTTGAGAATTGACTTGTTTTATTTTTTGTTGACATATAGAAATGTATCTAACAATTATATTATTATAACGAAAAAGGTAGAATAATAGGTTGCCCTATTATTCTTCCAAGTTTATGTCTAATCCAAGACCTTGTAATTCATGTAACAATACGTTAAATGATTCTGGAATACCAGGTTCTGGCATTGGCTCTCCTTTTACGATTGCTTCGTAAGTTTTCGCACGTCCAATTACGTCATCCGACTTAACTGTTAAGATTTCGCGTAAGATATTAGATGCACCGAATGCTTCTAATGCCCAAACCTCCATCTCTCCGAAACGTTGTCCACCGAATTGTGCTTTACCTCCTAATGGTTGTTGAGTAATTAATGAGTATGGTCCGATAGAACGCGCGTGCATTTTGTCGTCAACCATGTGTCCTAATTTCAACATGTAAATCACCCCTACAGTAGCTTTTTGATCAAAACGTTCTCCAGTATTACCGTCATATAAATATGTTGTACCGTGTTTTGGAATACCTGCTTCTTCTGTGATGCGATCGATATCAGCGATTTCAGCACCATCGAAGATAGGTGTAGCAAATTTTTGACCCATTTTAAGTCCAGCCCATCCTAATACCGTTTCATAAATCTGACCGATATTCATACGAGATGGTACCCCAAGTGGATTAAGTACGATATTTACTGGCGTTCCGTCTTCTAAGAAAGGCATATCTTCGTCGCGAACGATACGTGCAACAATACCTTTGTTACCGTGACGTCCTGCCATTTTATCCCCTACTCTTAGTTTACGTTTTTTCGCAATGTAGATTTTTGCTAATTTAACGATACCTGCAGGTAACTCGTCTCCAACAGAGATTGTAAATCTTTCGCGGTTAAGTGCTCCTTGTAAATCATTGTACTTAATTTTGTAATTATGTAACAATTCTTTTACTAATTCGTTCTTATCCTCGTCTGTTGTCCAAAGAGATTCTGCTCCAGTTAAATTTAAGAAATCTTCAACATTAGATAAGATTTTTTGTGTGTATTTTACACCTTTCTTGATTACTTCTTCGTTCAAGTCGTTGTAAATACCTTGAGAAGTTTTTCCGTTTAATAAAACGTATAATTTCTCTAATAAAATCTCTCTTAATTCGTTGAATTTAACGTCGTACTCAGCTTCTACACTATCAATAATAGCTTTGTCTTGAGAACGTTTACGTTTATCCTTAATACTACGTGAGAATAATTTTTTGTCGATAACAACACCACGTAATGATGGAGAGGCTTTAAGAGAAGCATCTTTTACATCACCTGCTTTGTCACCAAAGATCGCACGTAATAATTTTTCTTCTGGAGTTGGATCAGATTCTCCTTTTGGAGTAATCTTACCAATCAAGATATCACCAGGTTTTACTTCTGCTCCAATACGGATCATACCGTTTTCGTCTAAGTCTTTTGTAGCCTCTTCTGAAACGTTAGGAATGTCTGAAGTTAATTCTTCCATACCTAATTTTGTATCACGTACATCTAATGAATACTCATCGATGTGGATAGATGTAAACCAGTCTTCGCGAACAGCTTTTTCAGAGATTACAATAGCATCCTCGAAGTTGTACCCCTGCCAAGGCATAAAGGCAACAACCATGTTACGACCAATTGCTAATTCTCCTCCTTCTGTTGCATAACCTTCAGATAAAACTTGTCCTTTCTCTACACGATCACCAACTTTTACAATTGGTTTCAACGTAATTGTAGTTCCTTGATTCGTCTTTCTGAATTTTGTTAAATTATATGTTTTCTCAGCAGTATCGAAGCTTACTAATTCTTCGTCTTCTGAACGATCATATTTAATTGTTATAATGTCAGCATCAACATAAGTTACTGTACCTTCACGTTCTGCATTTACTAAGATTCTTGAATCTTTTGCAACTTGTTTTTCTAATCCAGTACCTACAATTGGTGCTTGAGGTTTTAATAATGGAACTGCCTGACGCATCATGTTCGATCCCATTAACGCACGGTTGGCGTCATCATGCTCCAAGAAAGGAATTAATGATGCTGAGATAGATGCAATCTGGTTAGGTGCAACGTCAATTAAATCAACTTCTGCTGGCGTTACAACAGGGAAATCCCCATCTTCACGAGCAGTTACACGTTCAGTAGCAATAGTACCATCGTCTGTCATGTCGATATTGGCTTGAGCAATTACTTTTGATTCCTCCTCTTCCGCAGTTAAATAGATTGGTGCTGATTCGACGTCCACTTTTCCATCTTCTACTTTTCTGTACGGTGTTTCGATGAACCCTAAGTTATTAACTTTAGCGAATACACATAATGACGAAATCAAACCAATGTTTGGTCCCTCAGGAGTTTCAATTGGACATAAACGTCCGTAATGAGTGTGGTGTACGTCACGTACCTCGAATCCCGCTCTTTCTCTTGATAAACCTCCAGGTCCTAATGCTGATAAACGACGTTTGTGTGTAATCTCTGATAATGGATTTGTTTGGTCCATGAACTGAGATAACTGGTTCGTTCCGAAGAATGAGTTGATAACAGATGATAATGTTTTAGCATTAATCAAATCGATTGGTGTAAACACCTCGTTGTCACGAACATTCATTCTTTCACGGATAGTTCTAGCCATACGAGCTAAACCTACTCCGAATTGGCTAGCCATTTGCTCACCTACCGTTCTTACACGACGGTTAGATAAGTGGTCGATATCATCCACCTCTGCTTTAGAGTTGATTAATTCGATTAAGTATTTAATAATCGAAATGATATCTTCACGAGTCAATACTTGTACGTCCTCGCTAATGCTTAAGCCTAATTTTTTATTTAATCTGTAACGACCTACTTCACCTAATGAATAACGTTGATCAGAGAAGAATAATTTGTCAATAATTCCTCTTGCTGTTTCCTCATCTGGTGGCTCAGCGTTACGTAATTGTCTATAGATGTACTCTACTGCCTCTTTTTCAGTGTTAGTAGGGTCTTTTTGTAAAGTATTATGGATAATTCCATAATCAGCAGAATTGATATCTTCTTTGTGTAATAAGATCGTCTTAACACCAGAATCTACGATTTGATCGATGTGATCTTTCTCTAAGATTGTTTCACGGTCTAAAATAATTTCATTACGCTCGATAGATACAACTTCTCCTGTATCTTCATCTACGAAATCCTCGTGCCATGTATTTAATACACGCGCAGCAAGTTTACGACCTACAACTTTCTTTAAATTAGCTTTATTAACTTTTACTTCTTCAGCTAAGTCGAAAATTTCTAAGATATCTTTATCTCTTTCGTATCCGATAGCACGTAATAAAGTAGTTAATGGTAACTTTTTCTTACGATCGATGTAAGCGTACATTACGCTGTTGATGTCTGTTGCGAACTCAATCCAAGATCCTTTGAAAGGAATGATACGAGATGAGTACAATTTTGTACCATTCGCGTGGAAAGATTGTCCGAAGAATACCCCAGGAGAACGGTGTAATTGAGATACAATAACACGCTCTGCACCATTAATAATGAATGATCCTGAAGGAGACATGTAAGGAATTGTTCCTAAGTATACGTCTTGCACTACAGTTTCGAAATCTTCGTGTTCTTCGTCCGTACAGTACAATTTAAGACGAGCTTTCAATGGTACGCTGTACGTTAATCCTCTTTCGATACACTCATCAATTGTGTAACGTGGTGGATCTACGAAATAATCTAAGAATTCTAAAACAAACTGATTGCGAGTATCCGTAATTGGAAAATTCTCAGCAAATGTTCGGTAAAGACCTTCATTTTTTCGTTGGTCAGGTCTTGTTTCCAACTGGAAAAAATCTTCAAACGATTTGATCTGAATGTCAAGGAAATCTGGGAACTGAGCGACTGCTTTTGCAGAAGAGAAGTTCAATCTTTCTTTTTTCTCAGTCGAGTTGCTTAATGTTGCTTTAGTGGCCAATTTCGAATGAATTTTGGTTTATATAATGACTTTATGCGTAAAAAGGTTTAGACCTAACACGTCCTGTGTTAGGTCCAAACCTATATTTTTGAGTAATAAAAATTACTTCAATTCTACTACTGCACCAGCTTCTTCTAGCTGTTTCTTTAAAGCTTCAGCTTCGTCTTTAGAAACTGCTTCTTTAACTGTTGCTGGAGTTGAATCTACTAAATCTTTAGCTTCTTTTAATCCTTTACCAGTTAATTCTTTAACTAATTTAACAACTGCTAATTTAGATGCACCTGCTTCTTTTAAGATTACGTCGAATTCTGATTGCTCTTCAGCAGCTTCACCTGCTCCACCTGCAGCAACAACTACAGCAGCAGCAGCTGGTTCGATTCCGTACTCATCTTTTAAGATTGTAGATAATTCATTAACTTCTAAAACTGTTAAGTTTACTAACTCTTCAGCTAATTTTTTTAAATCTGCCATTTTAATGCTTTTTGTTTTTTAAACTTTTATTTGATATGAGTGTGTCTTATTCTTCTGAAGCTCCTTCTTCTGCTTTTGCAGCCTCTTTGTTCTCTAATTGAGAAACAACAGTTTTGATTGGAGATTGAAGTAACATGATGATGTCTGCGATTAATTCTTCGCGAGATTTCAATGCTACTAATTGTGGTAATTTGTCATCACCTACGAATGTATTATCTTCAATCCAAGCTCCTTTTAAAATAGGTTTTTCAGATTTTTTTCTGAAAGTATCGATTACTTTAGCTGGTGCATTACCAACTTCAGCAGTCATTAATGCTGTATTTCCTTTTAAAGATCCGTAAAGCTCTTCGAAGTTTTTGTCTTCGATTTGCTCCATAGCTTTCTTTAATAAAGTGTTTTTTACTACGCGTAAAGATACATTGCTTTTGTAGCAAGCTCTTCTTAATTCAGTAGTATTAACAGCGTTTAATCCGTCGATATCTGCTAAGTAGATGATTTTTGCTTCTGCTAATACAGCTTGCAATTCATCTATCATATTTGCTTTATCTTGTTTTGTCATTGCCATAATCTACTAATTTTAAGCGTTTACACTTTTTGGATCTACTGATACACCTACAGATTGAGTTGTAGAAAGCGTGATGCTTTTTACATATGTTCCTTTAGCAGCTGTTGGTTTTAATTTAATTAAAGTTTGAATTAATTCATTCGCATTTTCTTTAATTTTATCAGCATCGAAAGATACTTTACCAACTGCAGCGTGGATGATTCCGTAACGGTCTACTTTGAAGTCGATTTTACCTGCTTTTACTTCAGAAACGGCTTTACCAACTTCTAAAGTTACAGTACCTGATTTTGGGTTAGGCATTAATCCACGAGGTCCTAAAACACGTCCTAATGGTCCTAATTTACCCATAACTGCTGGCATAGTAACGATAACGTCAACATCTGTCCAACCTTCTTTAATTTTTTGTAAGTATTCGTCTAATCCTACATAGTCTGCACCTGCTGCTTTAGCTTCTGCTTCTTTGTCTGGAGTAACTAATGCTAATACTTTTACATCTTTACCTGTTCCGTGTGGTAATGAAACTACACCACGAACCATTTGGTTAGCTTTCTTAGGATCTACACCTAAACGAACTGCTATATCTACAGAAGCATCAAACTTAGCGTAGTTAACTTCCTTTACTAATGATGATGCTTCATCAATAGAGTAAAGTTTGTTTTTTTCTACTTTAGCTAATACCTCTTTTTGTCTTTTTGTTAACTTTGCCATTTCCTAAAATGTTTTAATTATTCTGGAGCTTGCCCACCTTTTACAGTTATACCCATAGAACGTGCAGTTCCAGCAACCATTTTCATAGCAGATTCAACAGTAAAACAGTTCATGTCCGCTAATTTGTCTTCAGCAATAGCTCTAACTTGATCCCAAGTAACAGTACCAACTTTTTGACGGTTTGGTACACCTGATGCTTTTTTCAATTTCGCAGCTTCCATTAACTGAATAGCAGCTGGTGGAGTTTTAATTACGAAATCGAATGATTTGTCTTGATACACAGTAATAACAACTGGTAACACTGCACCTTGTTTTTCTTGTGTACGTCCATTAAATTGTTTACAAAACTCCATGATGTTAACACCTGCAGCACCTAAAGCTGGCCCTACTGGTGGCGAAGGATTTGCTTGTCCTCCTTTAACTTGAAGTTTTACAACTTTTTCAATTTTTTTTGCCATTTTTTTAATTCTTAAAATTAAGCGTTATGTGGAAGCAGCCTAAATTTCTACTTTTAATTTGTTGATAGATTGATTATGCAATCTTTTCAACTTGATTAAAACTTAACTCTAGTGGTGTTTTACGTCCGAAGATTAAAACCATCACTTCAAGTTTACGTTTGTCTTCAATGATTTTCTCAACTGTTCCGTTGAAGCCATTGAATGGTCCATCGATTACTTTTACAGTTTCTCCTACGATGTAAGATATTCCTAAGTTTGTATCGATGTTTTCTGCTAATTCGTCAACTTTACCTAACATTCGGTTAACTTCCGATTGTCTCATTGGTACAGGATCACCTCCTTTCGTTGCACTCAAAAAGCTAATTACACCTGATGTATTCTTTACCATGTGAGGAATCTCCCCTACAAGTTCAGCTTCTATCATGATGTAACCAGGAAAGTGTACTTTTTCCTTTTGATATTTTTTACCGTTACGGATTTGAATCACTTTTTCCATAGGAACAACAATTTGTCCTACATAATCATTCAAATTTTGGTACTGAATTTCTCTTTCAATATAATCCTTAACTTTTAGCTCTTGTCCAGCTACAGTCTTGATTACATACCATTTCTTTTCACTCATGATTCTAATTACTAAACGGGATATTTTACAAACTAAAAAGCGCCGTAGATAAAGTTAAGCACTTGTGTGAATAATGTATCTACCGCATATAAAAATATAGCTAACAAAACTGTAGCTATTGCAACAATAATTGTGTCTCTTTGTAGATCTGAGAATGATGGCCATGTAACATGATCTTTAAATTCTACAAAGGAATCTTTAAAATATTGTACGACTTTCATATCGTTTTCATTTAGCACGGGCACAAGGATTCGAACCCTGATCAACGGTTTTGGAGACCGCTATTCTACCATTGAACTATGCCCGTAGATAAAAAGAGTGGTAATCATGGAAGATTACCACATCTTCTATATTATATTTTGACTAATTAGTCTAAAATTTCAGTTACCTGACCAGCACCAACTGTACGTCCACCTTCACGGATTGCGAAACGTAAACCTTCGTTTAATGCGATTGGTTGTAATAATTCAACTGTAATAGTTAAGTTATCTCCTGGTAAAACCATCTCAACTCCTTCTGGTAAGTTGATTTCCCCTGTTACGTCAGTTGTACGTACGTAGAACTGTGGACGGTAACGGTTGTGGAATGGAGTGTGACGACCACCTTCTTCTTTAGTTAAGATATAAACCTCAGCTTTGAATTTTTTGTGTGGTTTAACAGATCCTTGTTTCGCGATAACCATACCACGACGGATGTCAGTTTTATCAACACCACGTAATAATAAACCTACGTTATCACCAGCTTCCCCTCTATCTAAGATTTTACGGAACATTTCAACACCTGTTACAGTAGAAGTTAATTTTTCTTCTCCCATACCAACGATGTCAACTGGATCCCCAGAGTTGATTACACCAGCCTCGATACGTCCTGTAGCAACAGTACCACGACCTGTAATAGAGAATACATCCTCTACTGGCATTAAGAATGGTTTATCTTGATCACGAACTGGTTGCTCGATCCACTCATCAACATTGTTCATTAAGTTCAATACAGTTTCAACCCATTGAGGCTCACCGTTTAATGCACCTAAAGCAGATCCTTGGATAACTGGAGTGTTATCTCCGTCATATTCGTAAGAAGATAATAAATCTCTTACTTCCATTTCTACTAACTCTAATAACTCAGCATCGTCAACCATATCAACTTTGTTTAAGAAAACAACGATACGAGGAACGTTTACTTGGCGACATAATAAGATGTGCTCACGAGTTTGAGGCATTGGACCATCAGTAGCAGCTACTACTAAGATACCACCATCCATTTGAGCAGCTCCTGTAACCATGTTTTTTACGTAATCCGCGTGACCTGGACAGTCAACGTGTGCGTAGTGACGGTTAGCAGTTTCATACTCTACGTGAGATGTATTAATTGTAATACCACGCTCTTTTTCTTCTGGAGCATTATCGATTTGATCGAAAGCTTTTGCTTCTGAATAACCAGCATCAGCTAATACTTTAGTAATCGCTGCAGTCAAAGTTGTTTTACCGTGGTCAACGTGACCAATAGTACCAATATTTAAGTGCGGCTTATTACGGTTGAAAGTTTCCTTTGCCATTTTACTTTTTATTAATTTCTATTGTTATACTTAAATTAAAAAAATAACTTTAAATTATTTTCAAGTGTAAAAATACACTTTTTGATTTATATAAAGATATTAATTTTTGACTCGCGTTAACCTTGGTTTAAATGAGTTTCAACAACTACTTAAAAGATTAACTATACTGGACGAACCAGAATTTGAGCGGGAAACGGGACTCGAACCCGCAACATTCAGCTTGGAAGGCTGACGCTCTACCAATTGAGCTATTCCCGCATTCACTTCTAAAAAGCTTTGCAAATTTAAAGATTAAATCCTAAACCACAAAAAATTTTAAAAATTAAGTTTGTGGGGAGAGCAGGATTCGAACCTGCGAAGGTTACCCAACGGATTTACAGTCCGTCCTCGTTGGCCGCTTGAGTATCTCCCCGCCTTACTTTTTTTTTGTTCTTCTAAAAACTTTGAGCCGATAGAGGGACTCGAACCCACGACCTGCTGATTACAAATCAGCTGCTCTAGCCAGCTGAGCTACATCGGCATTTTTGTTTTTAAAATCGTTATTTAAAAGAACAGTCCGTTAAATATGTTTGTTTAACGGACTGCAAATTTACGTTGTTTTTTGAATTAACCAAATTTTTAGGTTCTTTTTTTAGTCAATTCGTTATTTTTTATCTTTCGCTAATTTTTTCTTTTTTTCTGATAATTAATTTTTTTAATGTATCTACCGCCAAATCAATACATTCCTCAAAAGACTGCCCTGTTTTACTCACAACAATGTCATCTCCTGGTACTTCTAACTTAATATCAACTGTCTTATTATTTTTTTCTGCAGTATTCTCTAACTTAAAAGAAACATTCGCTGCAATGATTTTGTCTGACAAAGTTTCTAATTTTTCTAATTTTTTCTCTAAATACTCCTCTAAACCTGGTTTAGTATTGAAGTTTACTGCTTGAAAGTTAATTGTCATAATTACTCATTTTTGTTCTCACGCGGGTGAGCTTTGTTAAACACTTTTTTTAAATTTTCTATACTCCCATGTGTATAAATTTGAGTCGATGACAAACTTGAATGCCCTAAGATATCTTTTACCGCATTCAGATCTGCTCCGGAATCTAACATATGGGTCGCGAATGAATGCCTCAACATATGAGGACTTTTTTTATGTTTTACACTTATAAGACTAAGATAGTATTTTACTTTCGAATAAACAAGATTATCGTACAAAGGTTTTCCTTTTTCTGTTACAAAAACATTTGTACATTGTAAGGTAATTTCGTTATGTTTTCTGGTATTATAATTCACCAAATCCTCTAACAGAAAGGTCGAAATAGGAATTATGCGTTCTTTATTTCTTTTTCCAAGAACTTTTATAGAAAGTGTATTCGGATCGATATCATTTTCTTTTAAACCAATTAATTCGGCACGTCGAATTCCTGTTTGATACATTACATCAATCATTAATCGATCACGTAAACCTTCGAATGTGTCAGGGAAAAATTCATCATTATTCAACAAATCATTCAATTCTGCTTCTGTAAAAGGTACTAAAACTTGTTTATTTTGTTTAAGTGAATGAATTTGCTCGATTGGATTAATGGAAAGATGATTTTCTTTGACCAAATATTTATAAAACGTTCGTAAAGCGCTTAATTTGCGATTAACTGTTTTCTCAGACTTTTCTAATTCTGATAAATGCATCACAAATGCACGAATATGATTTTTTGTTGCAAGTTGTATTTCTGACGAATTTTCTTCTTGTTGATAGAACTCAACAAAATCGTCCAAATCTCTTTTGTAGCTAGTAATTGTTAGCGTAGAATAGTTTTTCTCGAGCGCTAAATAATCTAAGAATAGTTGAATAAATTCCATAAAAAAACCTATTCATCAAAGTTACAACTTTAACAAATAGGTCAACAGAAATTAATTTCTTTATATCGTTTAAAACGGCAATTTATGCTTCCTCCTTTTCGATTAAGGCTTGTTTGTAGATTGCTCTACTCATCTTAATTCTATTTGTAACAGAAGGTTTTGTAAATTGTTGACGTGCTCTTAACTGACGTACAACACCTGTTTTATCAAATTTTCTTTTGTATTTTTTTAGAGCTCTTTCGATTGACTCTCCGTCTTTTACTGGTATAATCAACATAATTTTATCTATTTCTTTTTGAGATGGCAAATATACAACTCTTTAGTAATTAAACAAATCGTTTTGTATTAATCTTTCAAAATATTTCTTCCAATCACTAATTTTTGGATCTCAGTTGTTCCTTCACCGATTGTACACAACTTAGAATCACGGTAGAATTTCTCTACTGGAAAATCTTTTGTATATCCGTATCCACCAAATATTTGAACTGCTTCATTCGAGATTTTAACACACGCTTCCGATGCATAATATTTTGCCATTGCACCTTCTGTCGTCATTGGTTTTTTATGATTTTTTAAATAAGATGCTTTACGAATTAATAATTCTGAAGCTTCGATTTCTGTAATCATTTCAGCCAATTTAAAGTTAATTGCTTGGAAATTTGCAATTGCAGTTCCAAATTGATGACGCTCTTGTGCATATTTCAATGCTGCTTTGTATGCTCCTTTCGCAATTCCTAAAGATAAAGCTGCAATCGAGATACGACCACCATCTAAAATCTTAAGCGCTTGCTTGAAACCATCACCTACGTTCCCTAAACGATTTGCATCCGAAACACGTACATTATCGAAGATTAACTCTGCCGTTTCCGAAGCACGCATTCCTAATTTATTTTCTTTTTTACCCGATGTAAAACCTGGCGTTCCTTTTTCGATTACAAAAGCCGTCGCGTTATTTTTCGCTCCTTTCTCTCCTGTTCTTGTCATTACAACCGCAACATCACCAGAAATTGCATGTGTAATAAAATTTTTTGCTCCGTTAATTACCCATTCGTCACCATCTTTTACAGCTGTTGTAGACATTCCTCCTGCATCAGAACCAGTGTTGTGCTCTGTTAATCCCCAAGCACCAATCCATTCTGCTGTTGCTAATTTTGGTAACCAACGTTGTTTTTGCTCTTCGTTTCCGAATTCTAAAATATGATTTGTACAAAGTGAATTATGTGCTGCTACAGATAAACCGATAGAAGGATCAACTTGTGAAATTTCGTCTACAATTGATACATATTCGTCATAAGACAAACCACTTCCTCCGTATTCTTCTGGAACAACAATTCCCATGAATCCCATTTTTCCAAGTTCTTTGAAAACTTCAACTGGAAAAGTTTGAGCTTCATCCCACTCCATAATATTCGGCTGAATGTATTGTTTTGCGAAATCTCTTGCCGATTGCGCGATTAATGATAAATTTTCATTTTCTAAGAAATCCATTTTTTTGAGTTTTTTTGTTTTTTTATGACTTTCCTCCAAAAGTAATAAATTTCTATTAAGTGAAAAGTTTTTCTTTTACGATTATTTTTACTCATTAAAAATAATTGACTATCAGCGTTTTTAAGTTAATAATATCCTAAAAAAAAACAAATGTTTAAAGTCATTTTCGGAAATGATATTTGACATTTTAATTCGGATAAATTAATCCGAGTTTTGTTCTCAGAAATAAAATAAAACATTATGAGAAAAGGACTATTAATAGTAGGAGCAATTTTAGCATCGATAAATTCATTTGGACAAGAAGCAGGTGAATTGCATATGCGTGTAAGAGCAACTGGTGTAGTTCCTATGGAAGATGCTAAAATAGAAGCAATAGGTGGAAATGTCGCAGTGACGAATAACCTTATTCCAGAAATCGACTTTACCTATTATATTACAAAAAATATCGCAGCCGAATTAATTTTAGGGACATCTAAACATGAAGTTGTTGCGGTAAATACTGCATTAGGAAATTTGGATTTGGGACGCGTGATGTTGTTGCCTCCAACTCTTAATGTACAATATCATTTGTATCCAACAAAAAACCTAAAACCTTATGTTGGCGCAGGAATTAATTATACAATCTTCTACGATCAAGGGCAAGGAAAAGGTAGAAACGAAGCTGTAACAAGTGTAGATTACAAAAACAATGTTGGTTTCGGATTTCAATTCGGATTTGATTACAAAATCAACGATAAATTATATTGGAACGTAGATGTCAAAAAATTATACTTGAATACAGATGTTACAGTTGGTGCCGCTTTGGATCAACAAGTTTATGTACCAGCAGATGTAGATCTTAATCCTTGGTTAATCAGTACAGGTATTGGTTTCAAACTATTCTAACTCGACCTTTTATTATATATTATGATTTTTAAACGAAGGGAAAAATCAAAAAGAGAAGCAATTGCTTCTCTTTTTTTATTTAAATTGATTTATTTTTACTCTTCCACTCTCTTATCTTCAATGTGATTTGTTCGAAAATATTCTCGAACCGAAACAAAAGTAGGCTCTATATGCACTAATACATCTTTTACTTGTGGCATTTTAGCTTGTACAGCATCTTTCAGATCATGACTAATTTTATGTCCTTCCACCACCGAAATCGTTCCATCGACTATTGCATGCAAATCCACATAATAATTCATTCCATTTTTGCGCACATTACATTTTTCAGTCGCCATAACACCAGGAACATGTGAAGCGATTTCTCTAATTTGCTCAATTTCATTTTCGTACAATTGCTCATCCATAATTTCTCCTAACGCAGGTCGAAGGATTTTGTACGCATTGTATAAAATAAAACTTGAAGCAAAAAGCGCCGCAACATCATCTGCTGCCTCCCAACCTGGTCCCATTACCAACGAAATCGAAATTCCGATAAACGCCATTAATGATGTAATTGCATCTGAACGATGATGCCAAGCATCTGCTTTTAGAGAAGAACTGTTAGTCTCAACACTTTTTCTCATTACATACTGAAACGATAATTCTTTGAATAAAATAATTCCTCCAAGAACTAATAAGGTAAATGGTTTGGGTTGATGATGCGGTGTAATAATATTGGTAATACTTTCTTTTGCAATGATAATCGCAGAAACAATAAGGAAAGTAACCACTAAAAATGTGATTAACGCTTCTGCTTTTCCATGTCCGTAAGGATGATTTTCATCTGCAGGTTTTGCAGAATACTTTAGTCCAAAGAAAACAAATATAGAAGAAAAAACATCTGCCGAAGACTCGATAGCATCTGCAATAAGCGCGTAAGAATTCCCAAAATAACCAGCCAAAAACTTAATTCCAGCCAAAGATGCGTTTCCTACAATACTAAAAATCGAAGCTTTGATTGCTTTTTCCGAATTATCATTCATACCAAAAAAATAAGCCCTACAAATGTAAGGCTTATTCTAATTTTATATCTCGAAAATATTATTTTTCTAAGAATGGGTATTTATAATCTTTTGCAGGAACAAATGTTTCTTTGATTGTTTGAACAGAAGTCCAACGTAACAAGTTCATTGCAGAACCTGCTTTATCATTTGTACCAGAAGCACGCGCTCCACCAAATGGTTGTTGTCCTACAACTGCACCTGTTGGTTTGTCGTTGATGTAGAAATTTCCACAAGCATTTTTCAATGCTTTAGCAGCTAATTCTACAGCAGCACGCTCTTTCGCGAAAATTGATCCTGTTAATGCGTAAGCAGAAGTTTCGTCAACTAATTTTAAAGTTGCTTCGAATTCATTTTCATCATAAACATAAACTGATAATACAGGCCCGAAGATTTCTTCTACCATTGATTCATATTTAGGATTCGTTGCTTTGATAACTGTTGGTTGAACAAAATATCCAACTGAATCATCATAAGTACCACCAATTACAACTTCAGCTTCAGAAGATGCTTGTGCACGATCGATATATGCTTTAGATTTTTCGAAAGAGTTTTTATCAATAACCGCTGTCATGAAATTAGAGAAATCCTCTGGAGATCCTAATGTAACAGTTGCTAACATTTCTTTCATTTGTTTCTCAACTTCGTTCCATAAGTTAGATGGAATGTAAGCACGAGAAGCAGCAGAACATTTTTGTCCTTGGTATTCGAATGCTCCACGAACTAATCCTACAGCAACTTCTGTTGGACAAGCTGATTTGTGAACCATTACGAAATCTTTTCCTCCTGTTTCTCCAACGATACGTGGATAAGTTCTGTAATTGTTGATGTTATCTCCAATTTGTTTCCATAAAGTATTGAAAACTTTTGTAGAACCTGTGAAGTGTAAACCTGCAAAATCTTTGTGTTCTAAAACTGTTTTTGCAGTTTCTGCTCCATCAGTTAAGATCATGTTGATTACACCATCTGGTAAACCAGCTTTTTTGAACACTTCCATTGTTACTTTAGCAGCTAAAGTTTGTTTATCAGAAGGTTTCCAAACTACAACGTTCCCCATCAAAGCCATACAAGATGGTAAATTACCAGCGATTGCAGTAAAGTTGAATGGAGTAATTGCGAAAGTAAATCCTTCTAATGGACGATAATCTACACGATTCCAAATCCCTGGAGAAGAAATTGGTTGATCTGCATAAATTTCTGTCATGTATTGTACATTGAAACGTAAAAAGTCAATTAACTCACAAGCTGAATCAATTTCTGCTTGCATTGCATTTTTAGATTGACCAATCATTGTTGCAGCATTCATTTTTGCACGGTAAGGACCAGCAATCAAATCTGCAGCTTTTAAGAAAATTGCCGCTCTATCTTCCCAAGGCATTGCAACCCAAGCTTCTTTCGCTGCCAAAGCTGTATCAATAGCTTTTACAACATCTGCTTGCGTACCTTCGTGGAAATAACCAACAACTTTTTGGTGGTCATGTGGAGGACGAATTTCTTTTTTATTTCCTGAAAAAATTTCTTCAGAACCAATGTATTGAGGAACTTCAGTTACCTCGTTAAACATTTTTTTGTATGCGTCTAATAATTGCGCACGCTCTGGCGTTCCAGGAGCATATGATTTTACCTCTTCGTTAACAGCGTGAGGAATTTGAGCAAATGATTTTGACATTTTGATTATTTTGTTTGTTTATACTTTTCAAAGTTCAAATTTAAGAAAAATAAATGGAAATGTTTCAGTTCAGATAATTAAGTCTTTTATCACTTTAAACATAAAATCATCCATTATTCTTCCTTTTTATTTTCTTTTTTATCTTTTGTATGAAGAATTTGATTTTCGATATTTTCTAAATATTGAATCTGCATTTCCTGTATTTCTAATAATTTCTTATTCTGATGAACCAATAAATGATCTATTTTTTCGCTTAATAATTTTATTTCCAGTTCGGCTTTCAAATTAATTTTATAATCATGTTCGGCTCTATCACGGTCTTTATCTTCTTGACGATTTTGACTCATCATAATAATTGGAGCTTGTATTGCTGCTAAACAAGACAAAATCAAATTGAGTAAAATAAATGGATAGGGATCAAAACCTTTGTTGTGCAACATCCAGAAATTAAGAAACATCCAAGCCAATAAGAAAATAAAAAACGAAATAATAAATGTCCAACTTCCTCCGAAAGACGCTACTTTATCTGCAATTCTATCGCCTGTTGTCAATGGCTTTGATGTATTTTCTTTTATATTTTCGGAAAGAATAGAATTATCACGAATTGCTTCTACTACATCTTGATCCAATTTTTCCATTTCACCTTTTTCTTGCGAAATCAAATTTGCAAAAAATTGACGACGATATTTGTTCAATATTTTTATCGAAACATAATCTTCTTCGGTAATTGCTGGATAATCTTGCTCAATCAATTTAAAAATCTCTTGCTGAATTTCTTTTCCTTTTACAGCTTCGTAGCGATTAATTGGTTCTTGAGTTACAAAACATTTCATAATAATCTATTTTAGTCAAAAATCACATTACAAAAAACGCTCCTAAAATTAGAAGCGTTTTAATTATTAAAAGTTATTTGTGTAATAATCGAAATATTTACAATTTGATTTTATTTCTTGATATGTTTTCGTGTCCGAATATTGTTTCAAATTTTTAAAATTAGAACGATAATTTGCCACTTTAAACCCTAAAATTTTATCTTCGTTATCATATTGATTTTCGTACAAACGTTTCAACACAGGGTCTTTTGCATTATAAAATCTTCCTTGTTCATTCTTCGACAATGCAAACAATATTTGCGCTTTCATTTCTTTGTCTTTTGTCGAATCAAATGCTTTTTTCAAATAATTTTCTGAAGGCGTAAAATTATCTACGTAATTTCCACCCCAACCAAAACTTTTGTAAAAGAAGTTGCTTGTTGCTTCATACTGATCGCCATAATTATTAAATTTTGGTCCATTATCATTGTTTCGATCAAATGTCAACAAATAACGATAATAGCCCAAAGTCGTCGTATTATAAAAGAAATTTCCCAACAAATAATTTGCTTTCGCAGCTTCTTCGGTATTTTTCTTTGCTATTTTATTCAATTCAATCATCGCATTTGTCAATTCTAATTTTGACATTTTTGGTTTGATAAATTTGAATTCATTCAAATATGGTGTTGCGATCACTTGATTTTCGTCACAATTAAAACATTCGATTTTATTGTAACCAAAAATTTTATTCGGAATATTATGATAGCCATCAAACTGATTTTCTACCCAAGTTTTGCTCTCTTTTTCTGTTGTATAATCGTAATCATAAACAAAATAAGCACTTTCTGACGTATGATATTTTTGATCAATCTTTTCAAATTCTTTCTTCGCCAAATCAAATTTCATTTCACCTAAATACAATGTTCCTTTGAAATCGGCTAAATAATCAGATAATTTAAACTGAATATCTGTCGATTTTTCTGTTCTCCAATCCCATGAACTCGATTTTACTTTTGCATTAATCAAATATTTTTCGAAAGCTGTTTTATTCGATTTTTTATCCAATTTATCCAAATCATTGATAATCGCCCAATCCGGATTTGAACCTAATTGTGTAATTTCATTATGAATCAAAAATGCTTTTCCTTTATCACCTTGCAGAAAATATCGATTTCCCAAAACATCTAAAATCACATTTTTCAAGTTCATTTTTTGATCATCTTCATCTGAATAATCATAAACATCTTCTGGTAATTTTGGATATTCATAATTTAAAATCGACGCATATTTTTGCATCAATTGATTCTCGAAACTATCTGAAATTTTCTTTTGTTCGAAAATCTCTAATAAAATTTCAATCACTTTTTTCTGTTGTTGAAATTCTTTCGATGTTGAATTTACTTTTGCTAAATACGTTTTTGTTTCCGAAAAATTTTTGTTCAATAAATTAAGATATGCCACCGATAAATTCCAATATTCTTTGTTATTAGCTTTTGTTGCTTGCGATTTTGCCAAAGAAATTAATTCATTAATCTGAATTTCATCTTTCGAATTTTCATCAGAACTTCCATAATAATTGTTATTCGTTTTTACAGGTAAATATAAATCCGTATACTTTTTTCGCTCTTGAGACGAATCCCAATAATAATCTTCAGGATTTTGTTGCAAATATTCGCGCTCAATTAAATTGATAGAACGTGCAAATAATATTCTCGCTTGTGGAGCATTCACATCATTCGCAATAATTTTTTTTGCAGGCGCCAACGGATTCGAAAAATCGTTGTAACCTATTAACAAATACAAATCATTTTTTTCTTGAATCGTTTTGGCATTGGCTAACATTTTCTCATAATTCAAATCTTCTGTCACGCGCATCGATTGATAAGCACTCATTTTTCGATCATTTGAATGAGAAAAAACTTCGAAAAAGTCATAATTCGCCTGAATATAATTTCCAAGTGCACGTTCTGCTCCACCTTTTTGATCTAATGCATAATAGTACATCGAATTTTTAAGTCCTTGCGACGCCACATACATGTTAAAATAATTGATGGCATCTTTATATTCATGGAAATAATGGGCAAAACGCACCAATTGATAACCATAACGAGTTTTTAATTCTTTGTCCGTTTCCGCATTCCAACTTTTCTTTAGAACCTCAAGAACTTTTTTATAATTTAGATTATTGACATTTTTCTCTGGACGATCGACATACGACCATTCTCCATTATCGATGTAATAAAAAGCCATGTAAGGTTCTAGGTACTTAGCATACGACAGATAAAGTAAACTTTGTTTATTCTTTTTTACCCAATCTGTTGTCGCAAAATTATAGTTCGCATTGGATGATTTTCCATTCTTTATCATCAAATCAATTTCTTGTTTCGATGCTTTAAAAACCAACTCAAATGCTTGCTGATAGTTAATTCCTAACGTTTTTTGCCAATCCAAAATATTTTCATTCTTTTGATTTGCATCCATCGTATAATATGGATTATCCAACGTCATCAAAAATGGCTGATATTGCGGTGCTTCGCTTAATGTTTGCGAAAAAAGATTGTAGTAATAATAATCTTCTCCACCTCCATCAGCACACGCAAATGCTTTGGTCAAACCAAAAGTTAGGCATAAAGTAAGTACTATTTTTTTCATAATTGTGTTGGTATTGTTTTCAAAAATTTTGAGTCTAAATGATAATAAATCAAGCGATAATTGTAAGATAATTTTGTATCGATAAATGATTTTGTTTCAACTAATAATTCGGGAAAAATCGTTTCAACTTTTATTGTAAAACCTTTGCTCACATAAAAATTTCGAACAAAAAAATCATCTTCCACTTCATAAAATCCATTTCTGATTTTCTTTACAGGTTTTCCTATCAAATCTTGCTCCGAAAAGGAATTGATTAATTTTATTCTTCCTTGATGATTTGTCAAAATTGCCCATGAATAAATTGGCAAAGCAACATCTAATTTGATTGGATAATCGTTTAAATTCTTCAAATAATCTTTCGCTATTTTCAAATCTAAAATCGAATTATTTTCAGATTGATCGGTTGGATTTTCGGTTGCATAACACATCAAAACCATTTTATCCAAAGGCGGAATACCTTCTTGATCTTTAAATTTAACTTGATGCAAACGCAAAGTTGCCGAAAGTTTTTTGCCCGAAATATGTTTCAATTCTGACAAAAACGTAAAATAATTTTCGCGAGTAGATTTCGTCCAATCACAATCTATCTGAATTTCATTGAAGTTTTTCATATTTCCTCTTTCAGCCGTTTCACTCAAAAAATTATACACATCTTTTGCTAAAATTTTGACTTGATCTTTGGATGTATTCAGAAAAGTTTGATTGGTAATAAAAATCGTCGGAATATAATTAACATTGAGTTTTGTTGCATCAAAATTCTGAATAATTCCAACCGGAGAAATTTTATTCAGTTTTTTATCTACATCAAAAAATCGAACGTAAACATTTTCCACTTTCAACGAATCAACCGCTTTTTTTTCTGTTTCGTTCACCAAATAATTACTTCGCCAATAATAAAAATCAATCGGCGACTTTTTGGTTTTGGAAGTACATCCAACCAAACTAATTATCGTAAATAGTATTAAAAATCTGAATAAAAATTTCATACTCAAATTTAACTCAAAATCTACAAAGCACAATCGATGAAAATAGTGAGATTTTATCAAATTAATTGTCGAAATTTATCCTTCATAATATTCTTGAAAAATGAATGATAAAAATTTTCAGCGTGTAATCGAAATGTCTTTTGCGAGTGTTTATCCACACTATATAACTAAAGCAGAAAAGAAAAACCGAACAAAAACGGAAGTTGACGAAATTATTTTTTGGTTGACGGGTTATACTGAAAAAGATTTGGAAGAAATTTTAACGAATAAAACCAACTTTCAAGATTTTTTTGAAAATGCACCAAATTTTAATCCAAATGCAACTAAAATAAAAGGTGTGATTTGCGGTTATCGTGTGGAAGAAATTGAAAATCCATTGATGCAAAAAATTCGATATTTAGATAAATTAATCGATGAATTAGCCAAAGGAAAAACGATGGAAAAGATTTTGAGAAGTTAAGCTACTTATCTCCTCGAATTTCCAGTTCCATATCCCATCAACACATCGTATCGTTGTCCCCAAGGGCGATAGTAAAACAATGCTTGATATTGATTTTCGGTTTGCCAAAAACTTCCGCTCACATAACTTGGATCGATTTTGCCTGTTTTGGTATTTTTTACGACATATTGATAATTGTAATAACCTTGTTTCAAGAATAATTCGGTTACCCAAAATCCTGCATCGTCTTTTTCTAATTTCGAATTTTCATCAATTTCCCAATTATTAAAAGCACCTACAACATACGGAACGTATAATCCATTTTGATCTTCGAAAGCATCTAAGGCAAAATAAACCCATGAATAATCTGCTTCAGAATTTGCTGCATATTCGTTTCCATAACGGTTATTTCGGATATAAAAATTACCATTAATGTCTGGATAATCATCATAAGGTAAATTATATTTCGGAATATCTGCACGCAAAACAGTGTGATAAACACTATCTTTTCTGAATGTTTTTTCTGTTGTTAAACTCGGAACTTCTAAATTTTTGTTATCAAACCAATTGTATTCTGCACCACCGTCAAACAAAATATTAGTATCATTATATGTTAATTGATTTGGACGAGAAAAAGATGGTCGATTGACAAAATAACCTTCGTTCCAATTGTTATTTTTCATCAAAAATAATCTTGCACCATCAGGAACTTCAGTTAAATTTTGTGTTCCACTCGAAACTTGAACTTGCAAACGCTGATTCAATTCTTTTACGGTTGGATTATTGTAACGAGAAACCATCACTCCAACATCCGCAATTGGTTGATAAACGGCAAAACGTTTCGTGAAAATTGGGTTTGAATCATTTTCTAAATACACTTTTAACACATAATTTCCAGGTAATTTTACATTCATTTGATCATTCGGAAATTGAATTTGATAATTGGTATATTTTTGATACGTATTGAATGAATTCTTATATGTTCGCGCATAATCAGCATTAACACCATTTAAAAATTCGGTTTGAAAAATATTCGATTCTGACCAATCTGCATTTCTGTGTTCAATAGAATATTGATAACGCTTATAACCTGCACTGATATCATCAAAAAGAAAAATTAATCTTTCGCTAGAACCTAACTTGATAACGGGTGTATTATCGTTTGTTTGCGGATTAAAAACTTGAACCGTCTTGATATTCTTTGGAGGAATTACATCTTGAAATTGCCCAAAAAGAATTGAAGTCAATAGACAAAGTATAATCGAATAGAATTTCATTTTCATTATAATTTTGATTGTTAAAAATACAAAAAAAGCGCATGCCTTTTTGAAAAAGACATACGCTTATATAACTCTAAAATTTATTTTTTAGTACAAAGCAGGAAACTCGTTTGGTTTCGCTTCGCGCATTAGTTCATAGACTTGTTCTGTAATATCATCAACAGAAGGTTTTGAAAAATAATCTCCATCAGTCGCATACGCAGGACGGTGAGCTTTCGCTGTAATCGTCAATGGTGCGCTATCTAATGTAAAATATCCACCTTGTTTCTCGATAATTTCTTGTAACAAGAATGCACTTGCTCCACCTGGAACATCTTCGTCAACAATAACTAAACGATTCGTTTTGTTCAAACTTTTTGCAACATCTGCATTGATATCGAAAGGCAATAAAGATTGTGCATCAATTACTTCAACAGAAATACCTAGTTGCTCCAATTCTTTCGCAGCATCCATCACAATTCTCCAAGTAGAACCGTATGTTAATAACGTTACATCTTTTCCTTCTTTTGTAATTTCTACTTCACCTATTGGCGTTGTAAATTCTCCAATATTAGTTGGTGCAGGTTCTTTCAAACGATAACCATTCAAACTTTCTACAACAATTGCAGGCTCATCTGCTTGCATCAATGTATTGTAAAAACCTGCGGCTTTTGTTAAATCACGTGGAACTAAAACATTCACGCCACGAACCAAATTCAAAATTCCTCCCATTGGCGAACCTGAATGCCAAACACCTTCTAAACGGTGACCACGCGTTCTGATAATCACAGGCGCTTTTTGACCTCCATTCGAACGATAAAGCACAGTTGCCAAATCATCAGAAATTCCTTGTAAACAATAAAGGATATAATCTAAATATTGAATTTCTGCAATTGGACGTAAACCACGCATCGCTAATCCAATTCCTTGACCAAGAATTGTTGCTTCGCGAATACCTGTATCCGAAATACGATCGATACCATATTTTGCTTGAAGACCTTCTAAACCTTGGTTTACATCACCAATATTTCCAGCATCTTCACCAAAAACTAATGCCTTTGGATATTTTTCGAAAATTTTATCAAAGTTATCACGAACAATTACACGACCATCTTCTAACGCTGGATTTTCTCCAAACTCAGGTTTTACTTGTGGTACTTGAGTTGCCGTTCCTGAAACTAATTTAGTCGAATAGATTTCTTCTTCGCGCTTCATTTTGGCATCTAACCAAGAAATTAATTCAGCTTTTGTAACTAAATTTTCTGAACGTATTAAACGAATTACTTTACGAACAGCTCCATAAACATCACGTTTGAAAGGACTTTTCTTTGATTTTAGATTACTAATTTCAATGTTGATAAAAGCACCGTTTGCACTTTCTAAAGCAATTTTCGTTAATAATTCTAACGCTTCATTTTTCAAATCCAAAATTGGATTCAAATAATCGTCCCAACATTGTTTTTGAGAAGCTTTTACTTCAGCTTTTACTTCAGCTTCTAATTGATCCAACTCTTCCGCAGAAATAATTGCTTCTGAATGATCTGCAAATGCTAAAATATATTCACGGAATTTTGAGATTCCATCAAAATCTTTTTCCCATGTCAAACGCTCCTCTGATTTATAACGCTCGTGCGAACCAGAAGTCGAGTGACCTTGTGGTTGCGTACATTCTTGCACGTGTACAATACACGGAATGTGATGCTCACGCGCAAATCTTTCTGCACGTGTATACGCTTCAATCAAAGCAGGATAATCCCACGCTTTTACAGTAATAATTTCGTAACCTCTTTCCTCTTCCGTTCTTCCGAAACCTGATAATAATTCAGAAAGATTCGATTTTGTGCGTTGAAATTTAGCTGGTACAGAAATTCCGTAACCATCGTCCCAAATAGAAACAACCATTGGCACTTGCAAAACTCCACCTGCATTTATCGTTTCCCAAAAATGACCTTCAGAAGTACTTGCGTCACCAATTGTTCCGAAAGCAATTTCATTTCCGTTTACAGAAAATTGTTGATCTTCGTCTGATTGAGGAACATTTCTAAAATATTTTGAAGCTTGTGCTAAGCCTAACAAACGTGGCATTTGACCAGCTGTTGGCGAAATATCAGCACTCGAATTTTTTTGTTCTGTTAATTTTTTCCAAGAACCATCTTCATTTAAAGAACGTGTTCCGAAATGAGATGTCATTTGACGACCTCCTGATGAAGGTTCTTTCTCTAAATCTGTTAAAGCGTATAATTGTGCAAAAAATTGTTCAACAGTTAATTGACCAATTGCGAACATAAATGTTTGATCGCGATAGTATCCAGAACGGAAATCTCCATTTTTGAATACTTTTGCCATTGCAATTTGTGGTAATTCTTTTCCATCACCAAAAATCCCAAATTTTGCTTTCCCAGTAAGTACTTCTCTTCTTCCTAAAAGACTTGCTTCACGAGACATAAAAGCCGTCTTGTAATCATTAATGATTTGACTTTTAAACTCTTCGAAAGTAATTTTATTTACCTCTTTTGTTTCCATTTCTTTTGTTTGTTGCATCACAAATTTAACAAAAGATTTGTAACTTACACCATACAATTTGCGTCTAACGAATAGATTATAGAATTGTATCATCCAATTAATAACTATAAAAATAAATACATGAAAAAAACTTTACTGAGTATATGTCTGGTTTTTGCCTTTGCAAATTCACCATACTTAATGGCTCAAACGAAATCTGGAAACGCAACTTTTGTGACGCAAGTAGAAGGAATTAAGGAATACAAACTACCAAATGGATTACAAGTTTTATTAGTCTCTGATCAATCGCAAAGTAATGTTGTAGTAAATATTGTTTACAATGTTGGTTCTAAACACGAAGGTTACGGTGAAAAAGGAATGGCGCATTTGTTAGAACATATGTTGTTTAAATCAACAAAAAACTTAGGTGATATCAAGAAAATGTTATCTGACAAAGGTGGACGTGCAAATGGAACGACATATTATGATCGTACAAATTATTACGAAGTTTTCCCATCAAGCGACGAAAATTTACGTTGGAGTTTGGAAATGGAAGCTGATCGTATGATTAATGCAACCATTAAACAAGAAGATTTGGACAAAGAATTTTCGGTTGTACGTAATGAATTTGAAATTGGTGAAAATGATCCGTCAAGTGTTTTAATGGAACGCGTTATTTCTGCTGGCTATTTATGGCACAATTACGGAAAATCTACAATTGGATCTAAAGAAGATATTGAGCGTGTAAAAACACCACAGTTGCGCAAATTCTACGAAAAATATTATCAACCAGATAATGCAACCTTAATTATTGCTGGAAAATTTGACGAGAAAAAAACGATGGAATATGTGAATCAGTATTTTGCTTCGATTCCAAAACCAACTCGTGTTTTAGACGAAATTTTAACAGTTGAGCCAGCGCAAGATGGTGAAAAATTTGTTGAAGTAAAACGTGCAGGAGATTCCCAATCTGTTGGTGTAATGTATCACGTTGCAGCATATAGCGATAAAGATTATGCAGCAATTGATGTTTTAAATAATATTTTAACTTCAGATCCTTCGGGATATTTGTACAAATCTTTAGTTGACACACACAAAATTGCTTCAATTTGGGCGTATAGTCCAGAAGTTCGCGATGCGAGTTTCTTCTACATCGGAACTGAAATTCCAAAAGAGAAAAATATCGAGCAAACTAAAAATGATATTCGTTCAGAATTAGACAAAGTTGCTACAATTAATTATACTGATCAAGATGTGCAACGTGCGAAAGCAAGTATTGTGAAAAACATCGAAAATCAAAAAAATAATACGATTAATTATGCCATTGGTTTAACAGAAATTGTTGGTGCTGGTGATTATCGTTTAGGTTTCTTGTACCGCGATAATATCGAGAAAGTAACCAAAGAAGATGTAAAACGTGTTGCTGAAAAATATTTTAGAGCGAATAATAGAACAGTTGGAACTTTTATTCCGACGAAAGATGAAATTCGTGTAAAACCGACTGAATTAACGAATAAACAAATCTCAGATTTAGTTTCGAACTACAAAGGTCGTGCAGTTGAGAAAGAAGCAAAACCATTTGAAGCTTCGATCAAAAATTTGAAAGCTCATTATGCAGAAGGAAAATTGAACAATGGTCTAAAATACGGAATCATCGATAAAGAAATTAAAGGTGAAAAAGTAATTCTTTCGTTTAATTTGCCAGTTTCTAATGAAAAAGATTTGGCAAATAAAGGAATGATTGGTCAACTAACAGCTGAATTGTTAATGTCTGGAACGAAGAATCTAACAAAAGAACAAATCAAAGATCAATTAGATGCTTTAAAATCTTCGGTTGGATTTAGATTTAGTGGACAAAATTTATCTGTAACAATCAATACGTACAAAAATTCATTAGACAAAACTATGGATATCGTACGTCAAATCATTACAGAACCTACTTTCCCAGATGCTGAATTAGCGAAATCTGTAAATGAATATGTAACATATTTGGATGCAAATACAAACGATCCGCAAGCATTAGCCTTCAACGAAATTAGTCGTTTAACATCTAATTATCCTAAATCTTCTATTTTCTACACAGCTTCTTTTGCTGAAACGAAAGATGATTTGAAGAAAATCAAACAAGCTGATTTAGTTGATTTTTATAAAAATATTTTAGGTGCGCAAAATGGTGTTGTTTCTATTGTTGGAACAAATGACAAAGCAAAAGTTGAAAAATTATTGAATGATACTTTTGGTAAATGGAACAGCAAATCGAAGTACGAAAAGGCGTATCCAACTTTTACAGCAACGAAGAAAGAGGATAAACTTTACAACATTCCAGACAAAGAAAATGCTGCTGCAGTTGGATCAATTAACTTCAAAATGAATCGTGAAAGTGCTGATTACGCCGCAATGGTTATGGCAAATGAAATGATTGGAAGTGGAGGATTTTTATCTGCTCGTATTCCAATGCGATTAAGAGAAAAAGAAGGAATCAGCTACGGTGCAGGTTCATTTGTTTCGATTCCAAGCGATCCTAAAAACGATGTTTCTTCTTGGGGATATTATGCATTCTTGAATCCAACAAAACGTGAAGCGGTAGAAAAAGCATTGAAAGAAGAAGTTGCAAAAGCATTGAAAGATGGTTTCACAGCGGACGAATTGAAAACAAATATTGTAAGTTGGAAAAACGGTCGTACGACTTCTTTGGGAACTGACGGAACTTTATTAGGTTTATCGAATGGTTATTTATTGAACGGAATTACGTTTGATGAATTTGATAATTTAGAGAAAAAGGTAGATGCATTGAATATAAACCAAGTAAACGAGGTTTTCAAAAAGTACATTTCTTTGGATAAATTGACTTCTGTTTACACAGGAACTTTTGATAAAAAGTAAATACAATTCATCAAAATAGAAAGAAAGCTTCAGATTATTCTGGAGCTTTTTTTATGATTTATTTAGAATAAAATTCTGTATGATTATTCATTTTCGGTCTAAAATGTGAAAAAATTTGTTAAAAAACCCTCATTTTAACATCATCATAAGTTTTTGGCATCATAATTTCTTAACACTAGAAACAATAAAAAAACAATTAACCTTAAATAATAATTCATATGCAAGGATTAGAAGAAAACAATCAACCAACAAACAAAGGAAAAAACGGTTTAGTAGTTCCTTTGGCATTAGTCGGAATCTTATTAGCAGGAAGTGTAGGATATAATATTTATCAAGCAAACCAAATCGGGAATCTTGAAAAAAATGAATCTTTAAATTCTCAAATCCTTAAAAACGAAACGGGTCAAAAAGATCAAATTCGTAAACAATATGATTCGATTTTAAACGACTATACACAATATAAAGCTCGCATCGAAGATCGTAACAATTTATTGGGCGATAAAGAAAATATGATTCAGTTAAAGAATCAAGATATTCAAGAAATTCTAGATAAAGACAATCCTACTGCAGAAGAAATGAATCGTGCTCGTAAAATGATCAACGATTTAGAAGGAAGTGTAAAAAATTACAAATCTGAAGTTGCGCGTTTACAAAAAGAAAATGCAATTCTTGTACGTAGTGTTGACGAATTAAATAATAAAAATTCTGCTTTAACAACAGATAACAACAATTTAAGAGAAAACAATAAAGAGTTAACATATAACTACGAAACAGAAAAAAGTGTTCGTCAAAAAGACAATGCAATTTCGAAAGGAAAGATTAATGAATTAAGTTCAACTTTATCTGTTTCTAGTCAACAAATCAAAGGAATTCGTGTAAGAAATAGCGGAAAAGAAGTTGAAAAAACACGTGCAAAACGTATTGATAAAATTCGTGTTTCTTTTGATGTAGATCGTAATTCGAGAACAGAATCTGGAGAGAAAAAATTATATGTTGCTATCTATAATCCTGATGGAACTTTAGGAAGATATGGAAATGCACAAGGTGGACAAATTGAATTGAGATCTGGAGATACAGTTAATTTCTCTGATGCAATCAACTTTAATTACACAAACGGACAAACAAAAAATATTACGTTTGATTGGGAAAACGAGGAATTCCAAAAAGGAGTTTATACGTTCAATGTTTACGAAAATGGATTTAAGATTAGTCAAGCAAAAATAACCCTAAACTAATTATTGATACAAGACTAACCAAGAAAGCTCAGCAATTGCTGAGCTTTTTTTTGATTTAATATATTTTTTAAATATTATCGTTTCAAAAGATTAATACTAACAGTTGCCAATTCGTTGTTTGGATATTTTTTGAACAATGTTTTATCTGGAACCAAACCAGTTTCTTGACAAATACGATGAAAAACATCTACTTCCACAATATATTGATCCGAGAATCCATGCGTCGCATCATACGCTGTTGCAGGCGTATTTCCTAAATTCTTCGCCGTTAAATCTGGAGAAATCGTATGTAATTCGATCAACAACAATCCAAATTTATCTACATAAGGCGCCCATTTTTTAAGATGGTTCAATAAGTTTTGTTCCACATCATTGTTTGATAATCGTTTTCCTCTAAACGCAAAAGCTCCTGTAGAAGCACTAATTCGATTTGTTTTGACATCTTTTACATCTTCCCAAATTCGATTATGATCTAAAAATGTTCGGATATTTAATAAATCACTCAACTCTATTGAATAATCATTTTTCAAATCTGTTGCCAAACGATCTGGATCGCCAATGTCACCCCAAATCACTTTTGCCCAAATATCATTTTTAATTAAATTGGCACGCGTTACTTTCAATGCTGCTTGATTATAATCTGCACCAACCAAGAAAAGTGGATATTCGTCTAGATGTTTTCCGCGTAAGGTTTGACGTTCTATGACATCATACAAATGTTGCAAAAGCGCTCCATTTCCACATCCCATATCCAAAATTCCTTTCGGTTGCTCTTCTATTGGACGATTAAAAATATCAACAATAAACTCATCAATCACTTTGAAATAAGTAGAATGCGCTCCTCCACTACCCCAAACATTCATTTCGCGATTTACGTGTTGCTCATCTTCACCTTCGGTAATTTCGCGTAATTTTGTTGGCGAACCGAAAAGTAAATCATTCAACTTTGCAAACATTGGCAAATAAGAAACTGTAACGCCATACGATGTTGCACGACGCGCAAAAAACAACCCTATTTCGGTGAATTTATAGTTTTTTTCGTGTTTTGTAAACCAACCTAATTCGGTTAATCGTTCCAAAATTTTCTCGAAAGTTTGTGGATTTTTGTGAAATTCATCTGGATTGAAAGAAGCTTCCATAAAGTATTTATGAAACAAACCGCTCATTCCCATTCGCACAATAATTGGTCCAACTAAAACGCCTTCGATATGTTTGGTAATTTGATAATGCAAAGGTTTTTCAAGAAACTCTTCGTCGTCAGCAGTCATCAAATAAGTTTTATATTTATCAAATAATTTAATCCATTTTTTACAAAATTCATCCGAAAAATCATGTTGATTAATTACTTCATTTTCTGCCAAAAAAACAGCTAAATCATGGTAAATATCAACATTAGTAAATGCGCGATCTGAATATTTATTGGTTTGAATCTCGACGCTATTTTCTGCATTATTCACTGAATATTCTAACATATTCTGCGAAGCCAACACACGCAAAGCAACATTTAGATAACCTTCGTTTGCCTGAAATTCGTTTGTCAATTCTTCTAACTGTATAGTTTTACGCTCGACGATATAATGCAAAGCTCCTTTTTTAGCCAAAGCACTTAATACCGGAGCCGTTACCAAACCATCGAGATGTCTAAAAATTAACGATCTCAAATATTTTTTATCCATTTTGGGCGATTTTTTCTACTATAAATATATTGAAAATTGCGAAAAGTTGATGTGAAGGTTATTGTAAAATTTTAAAAATTAGAAATTAAAAAAAACCTCATCTATTGACAAGGTTTTTGATGTATTTGATTAATCAATTTTGATAAAATTACCATTCAAATCAAATTTCAAATCGACATTATTTTGTAACAATTCTACTTTTATTTCTTTGTCTTTTGTATCCATTTCAATTGATTTCGCATCGATTTTAGGATATTTTGATTGAAGATATTTTTGAATATTATCTGGGAAAAATTTAATCGGAATCGCTTTTCCTAAACCATTTTTCACCTCCTTCCAATCACCATTATCTGTAAATTCTATTTTTGTTCCGTCTTTCAACTGAATATTATATGTTGTGATATTGCGTTCAACTTCTTTTATCGCATTCACAAACTCCATATTACCAAAGTTTTTCGAAACAAAATTTTGTGCATTAACAGGTAAACTATTTGCTGAAATCACCGTTTCATTCGGATCAATATTTACCGTTTTTTGTTGACCATTATCTTGTAAAACCACATAAGTATTTTGTGAAGTCAATGACTCTGGATGATTCGCAATATCACTTTCCGAAACAATTGGTTGTTCTGCAACTTCAGATTTACTTGTGATAACTTCTGAGTTTTCTGTTTTCTTCGATTCGCACGAAGAGAAAACTAAGCTTAAAATGACGGCTGTTGATAAAATTACTTTTCTCATGATTTGGATTTTAAACGTTTATCAACAAGCATTATACCATAAAAAAAGCTGATTAAAAATTTAACCAGCTTTTAAGAGTTTATTTTTTCTTCTGAACTAAAATCAGGTATTCCCAAGGTTTTAATTTCAGTTTTGTTGTAGCATCAAATGTCACATCTTCGTTGTTCATAAAATTTTTGTACACACCATTAATTGGAACTGTAATTTCTTTATTTGCTTTCGTAAAATTCGCAATAAAATAAGCTTCTGTCGTATTTTTTTGACGTTTGAACGCTAAGATAGATTTATCATCAGATGTTTTCAAACGTTCGTAAGAAGCCGCTTTTTTCGCTCCATTAAACGCTTCATTTGTGATTTTTAATTCTCCTAACTTTTCGTAAACGCCACGCATTTTTGCTGTTGAATTACGATCAATAGAATCTTTGACAAAGAATTTTAAACGACGATTAAAATCTTCTTCTTGTCCATTATAAATCAAAGGAATTCCTGGTAAAGTATACGTTAATGCAGCAAATGTTTCGACCGCATCACCCATTCTTTCGTACTCAGTTCCAGCCCAAGAATTTTCGTCATGATTTGATGTGAATAATAATTTATAATCATCCGCTTGCCATTTTTTCGGAATCGAATCCATGTACGCATCAATCGCAGAAACATTCTTTTTACCTTTTGCAATGTCATTCATGATATGATGAATTTCCCAACCATAAGCGGCATCGAACGCATTATTTGCTAATAAATCTGGCTTCTCTGTTTCACCTAACATAAAAATTTCGCGACCTTTTGCCAATTGTGGTTTTGCTTCGTTCCAAAAATCTGTTGGAACTTCGTGCGCCATATCACAACGGAAACCATCAATTTTGAAATCATCTAACCAATATTTCATATCGGCAATCATCTGTTTGCGCATTTCTTTGTTATCGAAATTTAATGCCACAACATCCGACCAATCGTAAGGAGAATGCATTTTTCCGTTCTTATCTTGTTCGTACCAATCGGGATGTTGTTTTACCCAAGGATGATCCCAAGCCGTGTGATTCGCAACCCAATCCAAAATCACATAGATTCCGTTTTTGTGCGCTTCATCAACTAATTTCTTAAAATCTTCGGCATTTCCAAATTCTGGATTGATTCCTCTATAATCTTTGATCGAATAATACGAACCTAAACCTTCTTTTCGATTTTCTTCTCCAATTGGATAAATAGGCATAATCCAAAGGATTTTAACACCTAATTTTTTGATATTCGAAATCTCATTTGTTACCGCAGCAAAAGTTCCTTCTGGCGAAAATTGACGAACATTCACTTCATAAATCACAGAAGTTTCCGCCATATCAGCCGTAAAAGGCAAAATACTTTGTTCTTTCCTTTCTTTTTTAACGTCTTCTGACTTTGTTTCCTTTTTGCTTTCACAACTTGTCAAAAACAAAGTTGTTATCAAGGTTAAACCAACTATTTTTTTTATCATTTTTCTTCTATTACTTCTCAAAAAATTAATTCACTTTTTCCAATAATACAATATCAGAAGTCGTATTCAATTCTAAATTTCCGTTCACAACTTTTCCTGAAAAACCTGAATAAGCATCGCGAATTTTAGTACCATCTTTCCAGATAGAACTTACATTAATTGTTTTTTTACCAATTGGCATTTCCAATCCAATCACCACTTCGTCTGTTTTATATTTTCTTGTAAAAATATACGGAGAATTTTGCAAATCTGTTTGATTTCCTGCTCCAACCGCTGGATGATCTCGTCTAAATTGTCCTAATTTTTGGTAATGATTCAATAATGATTCCGTTTCTGAATTTGGTTTGATATCTTCCCAATTCATATTCGAACGAAGATTTGCATCTCCATCAACACCTTCAACCTCTAACGGACGAGCCGTTTCGTCTCCATAATAAATTTGCGAAATCCCTGGCGCCAACAACAATCGAGTTCCTGCGTCCCAAGGATTTTGACGATCTTTATCAAAAGGCGAACCATCATCGTGCGATGTAATGTAGCTCATTACAGACTTTCCTTTCATCTTGTTTTGAAGAATATCATTGTATCGATCAAAAACAGTTTGATTAGATTCTTTTTGAGTTGAACGTAAATCAAAATTGATTAATGCATCAAATCCATTCTCGAAATAATTAACCGTTTTATCAGGGAAATTATATTGTTGACCATCATTAATCGAATATCCATAAACTTCTCCTAACAAGAAAAACTTATTATGATCCAATATTTTTGTAGGATTATTCGCTTTATATTCAGCAAACGCATCTTGACAAATTTCTTCGAATTTCTTCCAAACATTTTCTTCTGTATGTTTCACCGTATCGACACGATAACCATCAATTCCGTACTTACGAATATAATCTGAAAGCCATTTCATAATGTAATATTTCGGTGCTTTTGGAAGATTATATTTCGCGAAAAAAGCATTCAATTCAGCAACTTCTTTGTCCAAACGACCTTCTTGCGACCATTTTGCTAACAATTGCGGTGGCAACATCACATCATTTTCTGATTCTGTTAAAATGTCTGGAAGATTTTTCACCAACGTACATTCTATCGTCGTTTTGTAAGATTCATAGGTACATTGTGGCGAAACACGAACCCAATCAGCAGGAAAAACGCCGTCCGAATTTGTGACTGGACCTGTGTGATTAATCACCGCATCCAACATAATACGAATGCCTTTCGCATGGGCTTTGTCTACCAATTCTTGCAACTCTTTTTCAGTTCCCCAGTTTTTATCAATCGACGTCCAATCTTTTGTCCAATAACCGTGAAATCCATATGTTTTTCCTTGTCCTTCGTCTACAAAACCGTGAATTTGCTCCACAATCGGTGTCATCCAAATCGCATTAACTCCTAAATCTGAAAAATAATTATCTTCTATTTTATTGATTACTCCACGAAAATCTCCACCTTCAAAACCTCTTAATTTAGAAGTTTCAGCAGTTCTCCCATAGTTGACATCATTCTTTTTATCTCCATTCGCGAAACGATCGGTCAACAAAAAATAAATATTTGCACCATTCCAAACAAATGGTTGTTTTTCTGAATGATTTGTTTGCGTAGCTTGTGTTGTTGTTTTTGAACAAGAGCTTAAAAACAATGACGCTATTCCTAATGTGAAAAGTATTTTTTTCATAATACGTTGTATGTTTTAAGTTCTACGTTTTAAGTGAAATATTTCTCAACTTATAACGTAGAACTTGTAACTTAAGACTTATTTAATCTCTTTAATGCTAATTGCAAAACCTCCACCAGCTTGAGATGTTAAATCTAAAACAGATTTTGAATCAACCTTTTTTGTTTCGATTTTATAGGCTTGAGGATTTGTTTTATAATGCGCATCTTTTGCATCAGCATAGATTTTCGCTTCGTATTTTTTTCCTTTATCTAAGAAATCTAATTTGATTTTCGTTGAACGTGGCGTTTCACCATTTACATTTCCAACAAACCAATTATTTGAGTTTTTGTCTTTACGTGCAATTGTTAAATATCTTCCTGGTTCAGCTTCTAAATAGTTAGAATCTTGCCAATCTACAGGTACATCTTTGATGAATTGAAATGCATCAGAAAATTGTTTGTAATGCTCAATAATATCAGCAGCCATTTGCAAAGGCGAATACATTGTCACGTATAAAGCCAACTGATTTGCAATCGTAGAATTGACGTGAGAATGGTTGTTTGGATTTAATTTTTTCACATCCATTTCGAAAATACCAGGCGTGTAATCCATTGGTCCACCTAAAAGACGCGTGAAAGGTAAAACCGTTACGTGATTTGGTTTAGAACCACCGAAAGCTTGGTATTCTGTTCCACGTGCAGATTCGTTTCCAATTAAATTTGGCCATGTACGCGCAACTCCTGTAGGACGAACCGCTTCGTGTGCATTAACCATTATTTTATAATCAGCCGCTTTTTCGATTGCATATTGATAATGATTAATTGTATTTTGGCTGTAATGATAATCTCCACGAGGAACAATATCACCAACATATCCACTTTTTACTGATGTATAACCATTATCGTTCATGAATTTATATGCTTTATCCAAATGTCTTTCGTAATTACGAATTGATCCCGAAGTTTCGTGATGCATCATAATTTTTACACCTTTTGATTTTGCGTAAGCATTTAACATTTTCACATCAAAATCTGGATAAGGCGTTACAAAATCGAACACGTAATCTTTATGATTACCAAACCAATCTTCCCAACCTTCGTTCCATCCTTCTACTAAAACAGCATCGAAACCATGTTTTGCAGCAAAATCAATGTATTCTTTTACACGCTCGTTATTTGCACCATGTTTTCCGTTTGGTTTCGCATTTTTATAATCGGTTATACCTAATTGTACTGTGGGGAAATCGTCTGTATAAGCCCAAGAGCTTTTTCCTGTAATCATTTCCCACCAAACTCCAACGTATTTTACAGGTTTGATCCAAGAAGTATCTTTAATTTTTGAAGGTTCATTTAAATTATAAATTATTTGCGGCCCTTTAAATGCAACTTCTCTTGCATCATCGCTCGCAATAATTGTACGCCAAGGCGTATTAAAAGGTGCTTGTAGATATCCTTTATCGCCCAAAGCATCAGGAGTCAACCACGATTCGAATGTTAATGTTTTATCATCTAAATTCAAACTCATTGCAGGATAGTTAATCAACGCTGCTTCGTGTAAATTGATGTAAAGTCCATTTGTTGCTTTCATCATCAAAGATGTTTGTACTCCTGTTTTTGAGAAAGCTTGTTGAGATGCATTTCCAATATAAGCTTTATCAAATAATCCTCTAATTTCTGATAATTTAGATTCTGTGTAATCGTATTCTTGCGTATCGTAATCACCAGGAATCCAAAAAGCAGTATGATCTCCTGCCATTGCGAATTGTGAATGCTCTTCTTTGATCACAAAATATTTCAAATTCTTTTGTTCTGGGAATTCGTAACGGAAACCTAATCCTTCATTAAACAAACGAAAACGAATAATCATTTGTCTATCTGTATTTGGTTGAGAAACCGTCACCGCTAATTCGTTGAAATTATTTCTGATTTTGTCTACTTCTCCCCAAACCGGTTTCCAAGTTTCATCAAAAGTTGATGTTTTAGTATCAATAATTTTGAAACCTGATAAGAAGTTTGCAATGTCTTTTGCACGCTCATCTTCTACTCGATCTTGCACTGCAAAATCCATTTCTTTATGCTTCGTTTTAAACTCAAATCCTAAATGACTTGGTTTAACCACATCTTTTCCTTTGTATTTTAACTGATAAGTAGGTTTTCCATCTTTAGACAACGAAAAATCCATTACAAAATTTCCGTTTGGAGATTTCAATTCTTGTCCATAAACCATATTCATCATCGCGATTCCTAACCCCAGTATAAACTTAAAGTTTTTCATATTTCTTGTTTTTGTTTTATTGTCTGTTTTATGCTTTACGCCTAATGCGTAAAGCAATAAATTTCTTGTCAAGCTGAACTTGTTTCAGCTTCTCATTCTCTACTTTATGTGATCCTGAAATGAATTCAGGATGACTTTTATATTTCATTCATTTTTGTCTTGACACAAAAACGAATCAAAAAAGTCAAGGCGGTAAATCTATTTGACTAAAAATTTAAACCGTTTCGAGAATGATTTAAAAATTCGCTATCGCTCATTAAATCATTTTTACTCTTCACTTTTTAAATTTTATTTACGTCATATATTTAATGCCATTTTTTATAATACGTTTTCAGAATAAACGTGAAACCTACTACTTTCCAAGTTCAATAATCATCGAAGATTTACCATCAATTGTGATTTCTCCGTTTGTATTGATTGGTAAAACTTTGTCCGAAATAATATCTTTTCCAGAAGTAAATCCGTTTAATGATTCTGCAAAACGATCTAATTTGAACGTTTGTTTTTCTGGATTTGCATTCAAAATAATCATTACAGATTCGTTTTCATTGTATCTAAAATAAACGTAAACATTATTTTGTGGCATGTAATGTTTTGTTTTTCCTGAATGAATAACTTCTTTATTTTTTCGCCAATTGAAAAGTTTTGCTGTAAAATCGTGAAACGTTTTTTGCTCCGAAGTTCTTCCTTCATTTGTAAAAGCCGATTGTTTATCTGACTTCCAACCTCCAGGAAAATCTTGTCGAATTGCTGCATCACCTTTACTTTTATCTCCTCGCATCCCAATTTCAGACCCGTAATATACTTGAGGAATTCCGCGAACAGTCGAAATTAATGACAAACCAAGTTTATAATCATTCACATCTCCATTCATAATTTCGTTCCAACGTTCTGTATCGTGATTTTCCATAAACACAAACATATTGTTGATATCTGGATATAGAAAATCATTGGTGAACGAATTATACAATTTAATCATTCCTTTATCCCACGATTCCTCTTCCTTGATTGCTTTTGGCAATTCTGAAAACAATGGAAAATCCATTACAGAAGGTAAATACGAATTATAATTATCGATTTCAGCAATTTTAGAATCTTTTTGCCAATACGAAATATGCGCAGACGAATACATCCAAGCTTCTCCAACTACATTGAAATTTGGATATTCTGTCGTAATTGCTTTCACCCATTTCGCCATTCCTTCTTTGTCATTGTACGGATATGTATCAACACGCATTCCTCCTAATTCTGCATATTCTATCCACCAAATTGCATTTTGCGTCAAGTAATTTAGCACTAACGGATTTGATTGATTCATATCTGGCATTGTATAATCAAACCAACCATTCAACGCTTCTTTTTTGTCTACTTCTGCAGCGTTTTTATCAAATTGAGTTGTTGTACGATAATTGGAACGACGGAAACCATCTTTTCCTCCAGGAAATTTGTGAATCCAATCTTGCGAAGGCAAATCCTGAATCATCCAATGCGAAATTCCCCAATGATTTGTCACATAATCTTGAATCAACATCATTCCACGTTGATTTAATTTCTGCGATAATTCGCGATAATCTTCATTGCTTCCGTAACGTCCATCAATCTTATACAAATCAGTTTGTGCATAGCCATGATAGGAATGTTGTTTCTCGTTATCTTCATTAACAGGCGTTAACCAAACCGCTGTTGCACCAAGATTTTGTAAATAATCTAAATTGTTGATAATTCCTCGCAAATCCCCACCATGACGACCATCTGGAATAGAACGATTGGCTTTATCTGTTAATTCTTTCTTCGAATCGTTGCTTTCATCACCATTTGCGAAACGATCTGGCATAATCAAATACACCATATCTTTTGATGTAAAAGATGTTCGATTTGCAGAATTTGGTTGACGATCTTTTAATTCATATGTATACGAATCAACAATTTTATTTTTGTTTTTGATGTTAATTTTGAATGATGATTTGTTTACTTCATTCGTATTAATCGTTACAAAAACATAATTTGGATTTTCAGTTTTCTGTAAATTTTGAATTTTAACATTATCTGATAATTCAATATTGTATTTACTAATATCTTTTCCATAAACTAGAATTTGAACTTCTGGATTTTTCATTCCTTTCCACCAAAACATTGGCTCAACTTTTTGGATTTGAGCAAACGCAAATGTTGATAGGAAAGATGATAATAATAGTATTTTTTTCATGTGTTTTGTTTTTTTAGATTCCTCCATTCGTCGGAATGACATTTACTTTACTACATTAATGAAATTGTCATTCTAAGTTTATCGAAGAATCTTATTATTATTCATTTTTGTCTTGACACAAAAACGAATCAAAAAAGTCAAGGCGGTAAATCTATTTGACTAAAAATTTAAACCGTTTCGAGAATGATTTAAAAATTCGCTATCGCTCATTAAATCATTTTTACTCTTCACTTATTAAATTTTATTTACGTCATAGATTTAATGCCATTTTTAAAATACGTTTTCAGAATAAACTTAGAACGTAGAACTTAAAACCTATTACTTTAAATAAAAATACCCTGAAAACCGAAGCCTTCAAGGTATTAGATTCCCTTTATTAAATCGAAGGCTGAACAACTACTTTCTGGTCGAAAACATAAACCTCTAATGGTTCTGTTCCTTCCAATTCAAATGTTGTTTCTCCTTTATTTACAATAACTTTTAGGATTTGATGACGGAAATTTACTTTAAATGTAAAACCTTCCCATTGTTCTGGTAAACGTGGCTCAAAATACAATTGATCGTTTTTCACACGCATTCCACCAAATCCTTCTACAATCGACATCCAAGTTCCAGCCATAGATGTGATGTGCAATCCTTCGTGAACTTCTTTGTTATAATCGTCTAAATCTAAACGAGAAGTTCTCAAATAAAATGTATATGCTTGCTCCATTCTCCCCAACGTTGCCGCTTGAATAGAGTGAACACAAGGCGATAATGATGATTCGTGAACCGTTAATGGTTCGTAAAAATCAAAATGTTTTTCTAATTGATCTTTCGAAAATTGATCTTCGAAATAATAGAACGATTGTAAAACGTCTGCTTGTTTGATATAAGCTGAACGTAAAATTCTATCCCAAGACCATTTTTGATTAATCGGACGTTCTTCTTTTGGTAATTCAGAAACAGGTGTTAAATCTTTATCCAAGAAACCATCTTGCTGTAAATAGATTCCTAATTCTTCGCTGAATGGAAAATAAATATTCGCCGCAACTTCTTTCATCTCTGCTAATTCTGCATCAGTAATACTTCTTTTTGCAGCGATACGAGCGAAATCTTGAGGATAATTAGTTTTGACGTTTTCAACTTGTTCCAACAAATAATTCATACACCATTGCGCACAATAATTTGAATGGAAATTGTTGTTAACGTTATTTTCGTATTCGTTAGGACCTGTAACACCTAACATCACATATTGTTTTTTGTCGTTTGACCAATTTACACGCTGTTTCCAAAAACGCGCAATTCCTAATAAAACCTCTAAACCAGCTTCTGGAATATACGTTTGATCTCCCGTAAAACGAACGTAATTGTAAATCGCAAATGCAATCGCTCCATTTCGGTGAATTTCCTCGAATGTAATTTCCCATTCATTGTGGCATTCTTCACCATTCATCGTAACCATCGGATACAAAGCTGCACCTTTGTTGAAACCTAATTTCTCACCATTTTCAATTGCTTTATCCAATTGATTAAAACGGTACATTAATAAGTTTCGCGCAACTTCTTGATTTTTTGTCACCATATAAAATGGCAAACAATATGCTTCTGTATCCCAATATGTAGAACCTCCGTATTTCTCTCCTGTAAAGCCTTTTGGACCGATATTTAAACGTGCATCTTTTCCAGAATACGTTTGATTTAATTGAAAAATATTAAAACGAATACCTTGTTGCGCTTTCGTATCACCTTCTATCGTGATATCAGCCATTTCCCAAATCTTTGCCCAAGCTTCTTTTTGGTTTATTAACAATTGTTCATAACCTTGTTCATTTGCTTGAGATAATACATTTTCGGCAGCGTTAATTAATTCATTTTTAGGATGATTTGTCGAAACTACATAACCTCCAAATTTCTCAATTGTCGCTGTATCATTTGCTTTTACCTCAACTTCGTATGTGAATTCTACTTTTGTTTCAGTTTTAACAGCATTTGTTGGCACGATTTGTTGATAACTTCCATTTACTAAGATTTTATTCTGCATAAATGTTACGACTTCAAAATGAGTTTTGAACGTACGCGCTTGAACGAAACCTTGTTCACCTTTAATTTCAGAAGAAATTGGTTCCCAAAAAATCTCTTCCCAGTTCGCATCTTCGTTTTTTACAGCTGCATCAACATAAGGTTTGAAGACAATTTTCGCATCTCCATTGATTGGTTTGATGTCATATTTAATTGCTCCTAATTCATCTAAATCAGCAGAAAGAAAACGTCGAACAAAAACCGCAATTTCTAATCCAGAAGGTAAAACCGCAATAAATGAACGATCTAATAAACCTTCTTTCATGTTCAATTCGCGACGGAAATTTTTGACTTCTTTACAAGTGTTTAAATCAAATTTTTCACCGTTAATTTCGATGTCAATTCCAATCCAAACTGACGCATTTAATACTTTTGCAAAATATTCTGGATAACCGTTTTTCCACCATCCCACTTTTGTTTTGTCAGGATAATAAACGCCGGCAATATAGCTTCCTTGAAATGTATCACCTGAATAAAATTCTTCGAAATTAGCACGTTGTCCCATTGCTCCATTTCCTATAGAAAATAAACTTTCAGACGATTTTACACGATCTTTTTCAAACCCTTCTTCGATAATTGACCACGCATTCGGGATGATATAATCTTGATTCATTTTGTTTGTTGTATGTAGTTTGTATAATTATTGATTGATTAATTCGACCAAGAAATCTGTTGAGATTTCAGTAAAATTATTAAAGTTGTATTTTGCTTCATTCAAAACCGAAGCTTCTCCAATTCCGATGCTTGTCATTCCTGCAACATTTGCAGCTTCAATTCCTGCAACAGAATCTTCAAATACAATTGAATTTTCGTTTGTTTGATTTGCTTTTTTCGCTCCAACGATAAAAACTTCTGGATCTGGTTTTGCGTTAGAAACATCGTTTCCGTCCACGATATCATCGAAGTAGTTTAAAATATTAACTTTCTCCAAAATTGGACGCGCATTTTTAGAAGCCGATCCCAAAATAATTGGTTGATTGTTTTCTTTTAGAAAGTTTAAAACGTCCATTACACCTGGTAAAATTTCAGAATCGTCCATCTTATCGATGTATTCTAAATATTCTTTGTTCTTCTGAACTAACCATTCGTTTTTCTGCTCATCAGAAGCTTCAACATTTCCCAATCCGAGAATAATTTCTAATGATCGCACACGAGAAACACCTTTCAATAATTCGTTATGTTCATGCGTAAAATCGATATTTAGATTATTCGCTAATTTTTTCCATGCTAAATAATGGTACTTTGCAGTGTCAACGATGACACCATCTAAATCAAAAATAAATACTTTAGTTTTCAAAATGATTATGCTTTGATTGGTTCATCCACATCTTTTACGCGCGTTACAAAAAGTGCTGCAATAATTAGCGCAACACCGCTGGTAACAATGGCGTAGATTGGATTATCGTGATATAAATATTTTACAATTGGACCGCCCAAAAGAGCGTTAATGATTTGAGGCATACAAATGAAGAAATTAAAAATCCCCATGTAAACACCCATTTTTTTAGCTGGAATTGCTCCTGCTAAAATTGCATAAGGCATCGATAAGATACTTGCCCAAGCAATTCCTACTCCGATCATGGAAAGGATTAATAATTTTGGATCGTGAATAAAATAGATTGAAATTAATCCTAATCCTCCACAAATTAATGAAATAGCGTGTGTTGTTTTTCGACCAAATTTTAAGGCGATTGCAGGTAAAAAGAAGGCGAAAATTGCAGAAATTCCGTTGTAAACACCGAAGATAATTCCAACCCAATCTCCTGCTTTTTGATATGTTTCTGAATGTGTATCACTCAAAGACAAACCGTACACATGATGAGCGATTGCTGGTGTAGCGAATACCCACATTCCGAATAATGCAAACCACGTAAAAAATTGCACCAAGCCTAATTGTTTCATCGTTTTTGGCATATTTCCAAAATCGGTAAAAATCTGTGTTAAGCTTGCTTTTTCTTCAACAATTGGTTCTCTACCTTCTGCTTTTTCGAAAGCGTCTAATTCTTCTGGCGAATATTCTTTTGTTGTAAAAATGGTGATTAAAACGGTTACAATAATTGCGATTGCTCCAATAATGAATGATAAAATTAAGTGAAACGGAACTTCTCCTTCCGCTGCAACACTTGAAACACCAAACCAGTTGCTCAAAATATAAGGTAACCACGAACCTACAACAGCCCCTAAACCAATAATTACAGTTTGAATTGAATATCCTAATGTACGTTGATCCGAAGGCAACATATCAGCTACAAATGCGCGCATCGGTTCCATGGCGATATTGAATGAAGCATCCATTATCATCAAGAATCCAGCGCCCATCCATAATGCAGGCATCAATGCCGTAAATGCACCTGCTTGTGGCATTAAGATTAATCCGAAAGAAGCCAATAAAGCTCCTACTAAAAAGTATGGTTTTCTTCGTCCAAATTTGGACCAAGTATTATCTGAATAATGACCAATAATAGGCTGAACAATCAATCCCATTAACGGTGCAACAATCCAAAACCAAGACAATTCGTGCACATCAGCACCAAATGAACTTAGAATACGGCTCGCATTTGCGTTTTGCAAGGCGAAACCCATTTGAACTCCTAAATATCCGAAACTTAAATTCCAGATTTCAAGAAATCCTAATCTACGCTTTCCCATTATCGTAATTTTTTTATGTATTTTACGATAAGCGTTTTATGCTTATCAAAACTATATTTTTGTAATTTGAGAAGTAAAAATATGTTTTGATTTGTTTACAATGTTAAAACTTTTTTTTGGGATTATTGCAACTGTAACAATTATTTAACCAAAAAAAACTTACTAAATCGTTGTAGTTTCTCGGTGTAATAATTCAGTTCCGACAACTTCGGTAATGTAATGTTCGTGCTCGTTTTCTGACTCTAATTTTTGAATCAATAAACGCGCAGCAATCTCACCCATTTTGAATGCATTTTGTTTGACTGTAGAAATGCTTGGAATTGAGTTCTTGGAAATTACACCATCTGTAAAAGCAATTAAATGTAACTCTTCTGGCACTTTAATTCCTTTTTTCAATGCAGCTCTCAAAACTTTTACGGCATATAATTCATTTACTGCCATTACTGCGTCAAATTTATTTTTTTCGAAAAATTCATCAATCATAGTGTCCAACTGACTCTCGTCTTCTACACGCAAAATCAAGTTTTCGTCAATTTCAATTCCATTCGCTTCCAACGTTCTTTTATATCCTTCGGTTCTTAAGCGTCCGACACTTATATAATCTGGCGTCGTAATAAAGCCGATTTTCTTGCGTCCTTTACTTATAAAATATTGAATTGCTTCTTGTGTCGCAAGTACATCATCAATAATAACTTTATCGGTATAAACCTCACGTGTTACACGATCGAACATCACAACTGGCATTCCTTGGTTGATGATTTCTTTGATATGATGATAATCTTTTTTGGCTTGAGTTTCTTTTGAAAGAGAAATTACAAATCCATCTATACTACCCGCCGCAAGCATCTCCATATTAATAACTTCGCGTTCGTACGATTCATTTGACAAACAAATTAATACATTATAACCATATTGATTTGCTAAATTTTCGATCCCACTAATTACCATCGCGAAAAAATCGTGAACGATTTCGGGAATAATCACAGCAATTGTTTTCGTTTTTCGATTCTTTAGACTTAATGCAATATTATTCGGTTTGTAGTTGTATAATTTTGCAAATGCTTGAATCTTTTGTTTCGTTGCAGCACTAATCTCTTCGCTATTTTTCAACGCTTTAGAAACCGTTGATATCGAAACATCTAACTCTTTTGCAATCTGTTTTAATGTCAAATTCTTTTTCATAATCTTCTTTCTACCTTAACCATCAATCTTATTCTACTAATTTCCGTCTTTTTTATTAAAAATTAACAAGCGCTAACAATTAATTTAATTATTTATTAACACGAAAACGTTTTCGTTTAGTTAGTCGGTGTATTACATACACAATCAATCAATTAAACGACTTACATTTGGTAATGAGAAGTAAAAATATAAATTAATAATTAACGAAACAAAACGAAAAATATATGAGGATTTTAAAACAATCTCTTCTAGCATTAGTTTTATCAAGCCCTGCTATTTTATCTGCACAAACTGCGATAAAAGGAACAGTACAAGATAGCGCTAATAACACGGTTTTAGCTGGTGCAGATGTTTCGAACATTACAACAGGAGAATCGACAGTTTCTGATGAAAAAGGAAATTTTACATTAGAAGCGAACGATGGTGATATAATTGTTATCAGTTTTTTTGGTTATGACGATCAAGAAATAACTTTTGCGGGACAAACACAATTACAACTTCGTATGTCTAAAACGACAGAAAACTTGAAAGAAGTTGTTGTAATTGGATATGGTACAGCAAAAAAAGAAGATGTTACAGGTTCTGTAAATCAATTAAATTCAGAAGATTTCAATAAAGGATCAATCACTTCTGCACAAGAATTAGTGACTGGAAAAATCGCTGGTGTTGTGGTAACATCTGCTGGTGGAGCTCCTGGTGATGGACAAAACATTATCATTCGTGGTAATAGTTCGTTATCATTAAACTCTCAACCATTATATGTGGTAGATGGCGTTCCTTTATCTGAAGTAAATATTGGAGGTTCTCGAAATCCTTTGGATTTCTTAAATCCTAACGACATCGAAACGATGACTATTCTGAAAGATGCTTCGGCAACTGCTATTTATGGTTCTCGTGCTGCGAATGGTGTTGTAATGGTTACAACTAAAAAAGGTAAAGGGAAAAAATTCCGTTTTAACTATAATTCAGTTACATCAATTTATCAACCAGAAGGTTATATTGACGTAATGAATGCAGATCAATTCCGTGAATTGGTAAAATCTGTAGGAACAGCTGACGAAATTGCTCGTTTAGGTAATGCAAATACAGATTGGCAAAAAGAAATTTATAAAACTGCTGTAGGTTTTGATCACAATTTTAGTGCAACAGGAAATATTGGAGGTAAAATGCCTTCTCGTTTTTCTATTTCTAATACAGATCAAGATGGTATTTTGAAAGGAGATAACATCAATCGTACAACAGCTTCTATGAACTTGAGTCCATCTTTCTTAGATGATCACTTAAAATTTGAATTGAATGCTCGTGGTTCTTATATCGAAAATCAATTTGCAAACAGAGGTGCTATTGGAGCTGCTTTAGAGTACGACCCAACTCAACCAGTTTATTCTGGAGCAAATGTATTTGGAGGTTACCACACTTGGATGGATGGAGCTGTAAAACACAATTTAGCACCAACTAACCCAGTTGCATTAATCAATGAAAACAGAGATACATCTGAAGTTCGCCGTTTTGTAGGAAATGCAAAAATGGATTATAAATTACATTTCTTACCATCTGTTACTGCAACGGTAAATGTAGGTTATGATATTTCTAATGCAAACGGACGCAATGTAACGACTGCAAATATGCCAAGTTCTTCTTTGACTTGGGATGGTTCTAAAACAACTTTTAGTGCGCAGTTCTACAACAAATTATTTGATGCATATTTAACATTCAACAAAGATTTTGGACAACATGGATTAACTGTTGTTGGAGGTTACAGTTATCAGTACTTTAACACATACAACACCAATTACGATAGTGAATTAGAACAACAAGGTTCTGATCAATTTCGTTTTGTAGACCGTGATCAATATTCTTTATTATCATACTTCGGACGTTTAAACTATAATTTTGATAATCGTTACATCTTAACAGCGACTATGCGTGCAGATGCTTCTTCAAAATTAAGCCACGACAACCAATGGGGTTATTTCCCTTCTGCAGCTATTGCATGGAATATTTCTAAAGAAGAATTCTTAAAAGGAAGTTCTGTTGTAAATGATTTGAAATTACGCGTAGGTTATGGTAAAGTTGGTAATGTAAACGGATTAGGAAACTTCCAATTCTTAACGCGTTATCAAGGATCAGAATCAACTGCTTATTATCAATTTGGTTCAACATTCTATCAAACTTATCGTCCTCAACCATTTAATGGTGATTTGAAATGGGAAATTTCGAGTACATTAAATGCTGGTATTGATTACTCTTTATTCAAAAATAGAATCTATGGTACATTAGACGTTTACAAGAAAAAGACAAGTGATTTAATTGCGAGTGTTTATGTAGATCCATTTACAAACTTTGGAAATATGATCGATAAAAATATCGGTGATATGGAAAACAAAGGAATCGAATTTAGCATCAACGCTGATATCGTAAAAACAAAAGATTTTGATTGGTCTTTTGGATACAACATCGCTTTCAATGATAATAAAATTGTCAACTTACCTACTGATAACTTAACAGGTGGTATCGATGGAGGAACTGGTAACAATATTCAAATTCAACGTGAAGGAGAAGAACCATTTAGTTTCTATGTATACAAGCAGATTTATGATGCAAACGGAAAACCAATCGAAGGAGCTTACGAAGATTTGAACAACGACGGAATCATCAACGAAAAAGACCGTTATATTCACAAAAGTCCTTTCGCAAAAGTAACAATGGGATTCAATACATTCTTCCGTTACAAAAATTGGGATTTAAGTGCAACTGCTCGTGCTAACATCGGAAACTATGCTTACAACAACATGGCTTCGTCTAAAGGTTACAGCAAAAAAGCGACAGGAAATGGTCAAAACTATTTATCTAATGTGCTTTCAAGCTACTACAACACTGGTTTCACAAGTATCACAGAAACTAATTTGTTAAGTGACCACTTTATAGAAGATGCATCTTTCTTCCGTATTGATAACATTACATTAGGTTACAACCTAAAACAAGCGATCAAAGGATTGGATATTCGTCTTTATGGAGCGGTTCAAAACGTAGCTGTATTCACAAATTACAGCGGTTTAGATCCTGAAATTTACCGCGGAATTGATAATAGTTTTTATCCAAGACCGAGAACGTATGTATTTGGTTTAAATGTTAATTTCTAAGAAAACTACAATGAAAAAGATTAAAATTTCAACATATATTTTAGCTGCGGCATTGGCTTTCTCTGTTTCTTCATGTCATGATGATTTAGATTTAATGCCAAATGATCCAGATACTTATACACAATTTGATGTATTCAAAGATGCTGCTACAGCAAAATCTGCTTTAGCAAAAGTATACGCTTCTTTAGCGCTTACGGGACAAAAAGGACCTGCGGGAAGTGGAGATATTCAAGGTATTGACGAAGGTGCTTCTCAATATACTCGTTTAATGTTCAACTTAAATGTATTGACAACAGACGAATCTATTGTTGGTTGGGGAGACCCAGGTTTACCAAACTTGCATGAGATTTCTTGGGGAGCAAGTAACAGTTTTGTTGAAGCAATGTATTATCGTTTAGCACAAACCGTTTCTTTCTCTAATTCGTTTATTGCAAATGCTGAAGCTTTATCTAGTACAACTCCAGAAGTGAAAGAATATGTAGCTGAAGCGCGTTTCATTAGAGCATATGCTTATTATAGCTTAATGGATTTATATGCGAATGTTCCGTTAGTAACAGAAGTTTCTTCTGAATTACCAAAACAAAGCAATCGTAAAGAGATTTTCACTTTCGTTGAGAGCGAATTAAAAGCAATCGAAGCTGAATTAAAAGCTGGTCGCGCAAACGAATACGGACGTGTAGACAAAGCAGCTGCCGAAGCATTATTATCTCGTTTATATCTAAATGCAGAAACTTGGATTGGTCAAGCAAAATATACAGAAGCTATTACTTATTCTAAATTAGCTATGCAAGCTGGATATACGCTTAACACAACTGATGGAAATAAAAATGGTTCTGCTTATGACGAATTATTTTTAGCTGATAATAATACGAATGGCGCGCAAAACGAAGCTATTTTCGTTTTAAACTTTGATGGAAATAATTCTCGTACCTACGGAGGTTCCACTTTCTTAGTAAAAGCTGCAATTGGTGGAAAAATGGTTGCTGCTGATTACGGTGTAAATGGTGGATGGGGAGGTCCTCGTTCTACAAAAGCATTGGTGAATCAATTTACAGATGCTGTTACAACAAAAGACAGTAACGGAAATCCAACTGCATGGAAAGATAAACGTGCGATGTTCTTTACAGATGGACAAACTTTTGAAATTAACAACATAGGTACATTTGGAGAAGGTTATGCTGTTTACAAATGGTCTAACAAACGTTCAGACGGAAAAAGTGCAAACGATGCAACAGGAGAATATGTTGACACAGACGTTCCAGTAATTCGTTTAGCAGAAGTTTATTTAAACTATGCCGAAGCTGTTTTACGTGGAGGAATTGGTGGAGATCGCGCTACTGCATTAAACTTAATCAACGAATTAAGAACTCGTGCATATGGAAATACTTCAGGTAATATTACTGACGGACAATTAAACTTAGATTTCATTTTAGCTGAAAGATCAAGAGAATTGTACTGGGAAGGAACGCGTAGAACTGATTTAATTCGTTTCAGTAAATATACTAACAATTACAATTGGCCTTGGAAAGGTGGCGTTCAAAATGGAACTTCTGTAGATGCAACAAAAGTTATCTTCCCAATTCCAAACAATATTATTGTCATTAATCCAAACTTAACTCAAAATCCAGGTTATTAAGATGAAAAATTTTATAAAATATATTTCGTTAGCTTGTGCGAGTATTTTTGCCTTAAGCGCATGTAACGACGATGAAGATATCATCAAATTAGATCCTTCAACTTTTGTTGCACCGAAAGTAGAAACGCCTGCTTCATCAACAATTGAATTGTTAGAAGAAAATGCTGCAAATACAGCAATAACGTTTAATTGGAGTGCTGCAAATTATGGAACAAATACTCCTCCTAAATATGAATTACAAATTGATATCAAAGGAGATAATTTTAAAAATCATCAAATTCTTTCTTCAACTTCAACATTAACTGCTGATGTTACCGTAAAAGAATTGAATTTAGCAGTTATTGCTTTAGGATTAGAACCTTTTAAAGAAGGAGAGATAGAATATCGTATTGTTTCTTCAATCGGTACACCTAGTTCTCAACAATTAATCTCTAATGTCAATACATTAAAAATAACACCATATCCAACAGATTTATCTACAAATTGGGGTGTTGTTGGAGATTTTACAAATTGGGGAGGAAAGCCTGATGTACAGTTTTGGAAAACTGATGAGACTAATATATTAGTCGCTTACATTGACATTACTGAATTTAACGATAAAGGTGTTACTGAAATTAAATTCCGTCAAGACAACAAATGGGAATTAGATTATGGTGACAATGATCCATCAGATAACAAATTGGACAAAGGAGGAAAAAATATCAATATTCCTAAACTTGGTTCTTACAAAATAACATTTGATGTAACTAATCTTACATATAAAATCGAAGAATTCACTTGGGGATTAGTAGGTGATGCAACTCCAAACGGTTGGGGAGGTCCAGATACTAAATTATCATACGATGGAACAATTGATTCATGGACAACTATTCTTACAATGAAAGATGGAGAATATAAGTTTAGATTGAATAACGATTGGGACAAAGGTAATTACGGTGGTGCTGATGGTGCTCTTGTTGAGAAAGGAGACAACATCAAAATAAAAGCTGGAAAATATAAAATCACAGCTAATTTCACAAAGAAAACTTATACAGTAGAAGCTCAATAAAATTTTTTCTCATCAACAATTAATTTTTTAAAAGCCATTAAAATTCAATTACGTTTTTTAATGGCTTTTTTTCTAAAACCACACAAAACATGAAAAACATTCTATCTATTTTGATGCTTTTAATGGTAATATCTTTTACTAAAGCACAAATTACAACAGATCCTTCTCCACCCGAAGCAAACCAAGCAGTTGTAATAAACTTCGATAAAACAGGAACAGGTCTAGCCAATTATTCAGGAGATATTTATGCGCATACAGGCGTAACTATCGATGGAAAACAATGGGAAAATGTAATTGGAAGTTGGGGAAATAATACTACTCAACCCAAATTAACTTTCGTTTCTGGATCAACCTACAAATTAGAAATCCCGAATTCTATTTATCAATTCTATGGAGTTGATACTTCTAAAAATATTACTGCAATAAATATTGTTTTTAGAAATGCAGATGGAAAACAACAAACTACGGATCTTTCTATTTCGGTAGGTTCTTTCAAATTTACTTTAGCTAATCCGCTAGAAAATTCGATTACAAATGTTTCTTTAGGATCAAATTTTAACATCAAAGCGACAGCTACAAAATCTGCTAATTGGACATTATCAGCCAACGGAACTCAAATTGATGCATTAAGTAATTCAACAACTTTTGATAAAAATTATACCATTTCTCAAAATCAGAATTATACATTAAATGCAACTTTTAATGGTCAAACGATAAGTAAATCATTTTCTGTTAATATCAAACCAACAGTGAAAGATGTGGCAATTCCGACCAATTTACATGAAGGAATTAATTACTTGGATAATGATTCTTCAAAAGCATATTTGGTTTTATACGCACCACAAAAAGAGTTTATTCATGTGATTGGAAGTTTCAATAATTGGCAACTTTCTGATCAATATGTAATGAATCGTGATACAACAAACAAAGATTTATATTGGATTGAATTATCTAATCTTAAAGCTAATGAAATTTATACATTTCAATACCGTACAAGTGATGGAATCAAAACTGCAGATCCTTATTCAACATTAGTCTTATCGCCTTATGACGATCCGTATATTACCGCAGCTACGTATCCAAATATGCCTGTTTATCCTACTGGACAACAATTTGAAGTTTCGGTTTTACAAACGAATCAAACAAAATATAATTGGAAAGTTTCAAATTTCAATCGCCCAAATAAAGAGAATTTGATGATTTACGAATTATTAATTCGTGATTTCAATTCGACAAAAACATGGCAATCTTTAATTGATGATTTTGATTATTTCAAAAAATTAAACATCAACGCAATCGAAGTTATGCCCGTAATGGAGTTTGAAGGAAATATCTCTTGGGGTTATAATACCGCTTATCATCTTGCTTTGGATAAAGCTTATGGACCAGCAGATAAAATGAAAGAATTCATTGATTTGTGTCATCAAAATGGAATTTCAATCATTTTAGATGTTGCTTTAAATCACGTTTATGGACGATCTCCGTTGGTTAGAATGTGGATGAATGATCCTGATGGAGATGGTTATGGAGAACCAACCGCTACAAATCCTTACGTTAATCAAACTGCAAAACATAGTTACAACGTTGGTTACGACTTGAATCATCAACTAACACCAACTCAAAATTATGTGCAACGTACATTAAAACATTGGATTGAAGAGTTTAAAATTGATGGATTTAGATGGGATTTAACAAAAGGATTTACACAAAATTGTACGCCTTCTGATGAAACTTGTACAAACGGATATCAAGCTGATCGTGTAGCAATTTTAAAGAAATATGCTGATATGCAATGGACAATTGATCCAAATTCTTACATCATTTTTGAGCATTTAGGAAATAACGGATCAGCGCAAGAAGAAACAGAATGGGCGAATTATCGCATTAACGAAGGCAAAGGAATTATGCTTTGGGGAAAAGCGACAAACAATTTCAATCAGAATACAATGGGATATGCTTCAGATAGTAACTTTGATTGGTTGAAACATACTGTAAAAGGTTTTACGAAAAAACATTTGGTTGCCTACGCAGAAAGTCATGATGAGGAAAGAATGATGTACAAGAATTTACAATATGGTGCATCTTCAGGAACTTATAATGTAAAAGATTTAAAAACTTCTTTAGAAAGACAAAAAGCTCTTGGTGCAGTTTTATTTACAATTCCTGGTCCTAAAATGTTGTGGCAATTCGGAGAATTAGGATATGATTATTCGGTTAATCATTGCGAAGATGGGACAAATAGTGACGGATGTCGCACCAATCCAAAACCAATTCCAAACGAAATTGGTTATTTAACAAATACTGATAGAAAATCTGTTTATGATGTTTGGGCAAAAATTATTGGACTTAAATTAAACAACAAAGTTTTCGAAACTGATAATTATACGATTACATCTGGAGACTTAAAACCTCGTATTCAGATTACAAATAATTTATTATCGTCATCTGATTTATATGAAGTTATTGTGATTGCAAACTTCACTACAAGTACTCAAGCAATTGCGCCACTTTTTCCATTTGTAGGAAATTGGTACAATTTAATGGACGAAACAACGCTGAATGTAACCAATACAAATTCATCGTTTACAATTAATCTAAATCCAGGTGAATTCAGAATTTTCGGAAATGCAAAAGCAAATTTATCAACAGATAATATTGAGGTTAATTCAGAAAAAATTTCTGTCACTCCAAATCCAGTTTCTTCTTCTTTTTCATTAAATATTAATTCAGAAAAAGTAAAAATTTATGATTTAACAGGAAAACTGATCAAAGAATTTTCAGGAAAATTTTCAGCAGTACATCAATTTAACATCAAGGAACTACCAAAAGGAATTTATATCCTTGATATTGAAGCTAAAAATGGAAAAATTGGAACGTCTAAATTAATTAAACAATAATTATCATTCTTTATGAAATAAAAAAATCTCATCAAATGATGAGGTTTTTTTGAACTTAAAAATTAAGCTTAATATTATATTTTTCGTAGAAATTCTCGATGTGAGCAACTGCTTCTTCCGCTGTATCAACCAAACGGAAAAGATCCAAATCTTTCTCAGAAATATAACCTTCTCTCAAAACTGTTTCTTTGATCCAATCAATCAAACCTGACCAATATTCAGTTCCAACTAACACAATTGGGAAACGTCCTGTTTTCTTCGTTTGTACCAATGTCATCGACTCAAATAATTCATCTAACGTTCCGAAACCTCCTGGCATTCCGATAAATCCTTGCGAATATTTCACAAACATTACTTTTCGTGCAAAGAAATAATCAAAATTGATTTCATATTCGCGGTCGATATATTTGTTCAATTCTGTTTCAAAAGGCAACGTAATTCCCAATCCAACAGAAGTTCCTCCACCCTTTTGCGCTCCTTTATTAGCCGCTTCCATAATTGCAGGACCTCCACCAGTAATTACACCAAAACCAATCTGTGTTAATCGGTATGCAATATCTTCTGCTAATTCATAATATGGATGATCTGGAGAAGTACGTGCCGAACCAAAAATAGACACACAAGGTCCTATTTTAGACATTACTTCGTAACCATTTACAAATTCTGCCATAATCTTGAACAACGCCCAAGAATCATTTATTCTAATCTCGTTCCAATCTTTTGGTCGAAACGGAGATTGTATTCTATCGTCTTCCTTTTCTTTATCTGTCATAGTATTTTAAATAAAAAAACCGCAACAAAAATGCTACGGTTCAATATACAAATTTATTGTTTCTTAATGATTAATCTCTACTCATAAAAATTCTCAAAATATACCAAAACAATAACATTAATGAAGCAAATAACGACAATGCCGCTGCAACATATTGTTGTGTTCCGAACTCATATTTTAATTGGTGAGTGTTGTACAAAATTGCTCCACCAGCTAAGGCGCACATTCCAACTGAGAACCATAATCCTAAATCGAACCCGAATAACATTCCTGCAATAATCAATCCAATTGCTAAGAAAAATCCTATAGTTAATGCTCCTCGTAGAATAGAAAAATCTGCTTTTGTTAAAAATACAATAGCTGATAATCCTACAAATAATCCACCTGTTACAACGGCCGCTTGTTTTATCACATAAGTTCCACCATAATATAATGCAATGTAAAGCATTGGCACAAAGATTAAAGCTTCTGCAACTATGTATAAAAAGTAGCCTAAATATTGTTTAGATTTTGAAATCGATCCGTACGCCATTTTTTGAGCAACCCATGTAATTCCCATGAAACCTGCTAATAAAATAAGCCAAAGATATCCAGAAGTTAAACTTAACATAAAGCTGACTAATGCTTCTGATTTTAACATCAAAGATTCGATTAAAACAAATACCAAAACTCCTCCAGCAACGTGTCCGTAAGTATGTTTATAGAAATTTGCCCTTTCTACGCTTGTTGCCTCTGCAACCAATTGGTTTTGTTGATATACGTGTTGATTTTCCATATTCGTAATTTTTATAGGTTTTTCAAATTCAATTTATAAGGCTAAAATACTAATTTTAAATTATTTCTTAACTCACTATTTTCTGTGAATTTTTGACTGATTTTATCCAATCGATTAATCCAATAAATGATAAAATCAACAAGACAATATATTGCACCGAAGTGATGACTGCTCCTTTGTAAATCATTAATGGAATCATGATTAAATCGCCGATAATCCAGAAATACCAGTTGTCAATTTTTCGTCTCGCCATCATCCACATTCCAATCAAAAAAATAGCAGTCGTCGATGCGTCTATAAAATCAATTTTGGTATAATGTAATTTACATTGATTGATAAAACTGAAATCAAACCCGTTTTGAATGACTGGACGGAAATAATAAATCGTCAAAATAAAGAGAAAACTCAACGCGAAAAGTAACGTTGCGTACAGATATTCTTTCTTCGTTGCCCATGATACGTCAACATGTTTATGATCGGCTTCGAGATTTTTTTGCCACAAAATCCAACCATAAATCGCCATCGAAGTATAGTAAACATTAATAATCGTCTCACCATATAATCCCCAATTAAAAAATAAATAAATGAAAATAAACGTCGAAATAATTGTAGTTGGATAAACCCAAATATTGCGTTTGTAGGTATAATAAACTGAAATAATTCCGAACAACGTTGCTATCGTTTCTAGCAAGATATTCAGCGTAGAATAAGTTTTGTAAGGCGCAAGGATGTAATCAATAAAATCGTTCATTGTTAAGTTGTGAGTTAAAAATAATTCATTCTAAATCGTAAATCAAAAATCTAAATTCGTAATTTCTAACTTCGATCTATTCATAATCCAACACCCAAACCAAATAATATTCACCAATCATTTTATAGAATGCATGATATTTTCGAGATTTTACATCATCCGAAATCCAACAAATAAATTGTTTATTTTCTATTAATTCAAATTCTTCTGCACGATAATGATTCAGAAAATTCCAAAGATTTCCACCATTCAATTTGTACAAACCTTCTTTCATTCCCCAAATTATATGCAGATATTCAGTCTCGTGCTCATGAGGAATCCAAGCTATTTCATCTGGACGCGCAAACTTATGTTTGATGTTCAAAATTTTTCTTGGTCGAGCCAATTCAATATCAATTCCAATATTATATTCGCTCACGCCAACAGAAACCAATCCATAGGAATGTGTAATGGAAATTTCTTTATTTGTAGGTAAAAAAGGTTTTCCACGTTCGTCATAATTTACATCATAATCCAAGTCCAATTTCTTTAGACAAGCGCGCAAACCAAGATATTCTCTGGCCTGTTTAGGTCGAAGATTATTATATTTTTCTATCCTATAATCCTCTAAATGAAGATATTCTAATAATTCTTCATTCGATTCTGTTACATTCCACGTGATAATGCGGGTATGTTTAAAATCGTTAATATAATCGATAACGGGCATTTTATTAATCGAAATTTGTTTGTAAATTTGTTCCTTATAAACTTTAAAAAAAAGTTAGTTAAATATATCAATTGATGGATACAAAAACGCAATACATTCCATACAAAGTTAAAGATATTTCTTTAGCTGAGTGGGGAAGAAAGGAAATTACGTTGGCTGAGGCAGAAATGCCTGGGTTGATGGCTATCCGTGAAGAGTACAAAGCTGCTCAACCTTTGAAAGGTGCTCGCATTGCAGGTTGTCTACACATGACAATCCAAACTGCAGTATTAATCGAAACGTTGGTTGCTTTAGGAGCTGATGTTACATGGTCGTCATGTAATATTTTCTCTACACAAGATCACGCTGCTGCTGCAATAGCTGCTGCTGGGATTCCTGTGTATGCTTGGAAAGGGATGAACGAAGAGGAATTCGATTGGTGTATCGAGCAAACATTATTCTTCGGAGAAGATCGTAAACCATTAAACATGATTTTGGATGATGGTGGAGACTTAACGAATATGGTGATTGATCGTTACCCAGAATTGGTTGCTGAGATCAAAGGATTATCAGAAGAAACAACTACGGGTGTACACCGTCTTTACGAAAGAATGGAGAAAGGTACATTGCCTATGCCTGCAATTAACGTAAATGACTCTGTAACAAAATCTAAATTCGACAACAAATACGGATGTCGTGAATCTGCAGTAGATGCTATCAAACGTGCTACTGACTTGATGATCGCTGGTAAACGTGTTGTAGTTTGTGGATTTGGTGATGTTGGGAAAGGTACAGCGGCTTCTTTCCGCGGTGCTGGAGCAATTGTTACAGTAACAGAAATCGACCCTATTTGTGCTTTACAAGCATCTATGGAAGGTTACGAAGTAAAAAAATTAGATACAGTGGTTGCAAACGCTGATATCGTAATTACGACTACTGGTAACTTTGGAATTGTACGTGCAGAGCATTTCGAGAAAATGAAAGACAAAGTAGTTGTGTGTAACATTGGTCACTTCGATAACGAAATCGATATGGCTTGGTTAAACGGAAACTACGGAAACACGAAAGAAGAAATTAAACCACAAGTTGACAAATACAACATCAACGGAAATGACATCATCATTTTGGCTGAAGGACGTTTAGTTAACTTAGGTTGTGCAACAGGACACCCTTCTTTTGTGATGTCAAACTCTTTCTCTAACCAAACTTTAGCTCAAATCGAATTGTGGACAAATTCATCAGCTTACAAAAATGAAGTATATACTTTACCTAAGCATTTAGATGAAAAAGTTGCAGAATTGCATTTAGCTAAATTAGGAGTAGAATTAGAAGTTTTATCTCAAGAACAAGCAGAATACATTGGTGTAACGGTTGAAGGACCATTTAAACCAGAATATTATAGATATTAATTAATTTTAATTCAGAATTTTTATTTGAAAAAAGAAAAAAGCACTTAACTATATGCCCTCGCCCTGAACAAGCGAGGGCTTTTTTGTTAGTCTTTATTTCCAAATAGACAAACAACGCTTAATCATTTTTAAAACATTATCTTTAAATCATTATTGAATAATTTTCATTACTGATTATGATTAAAAAATGTTTACAACTTGGATTCGTTTTAATTGGTTGTTCTTCACTTTTTGCACAAACCGAAAAACCTTCAGAAATATTCTGGAAAAATCTCGAAAAACATTGCGGTAAAGCTTACGAAGGCAAATTGCCTGAACATATTACGCGCGATGATTTTGCGGGTAAAAAATTAACCATGCATGTAAAAAGTTGTTCTACAAACGAAATTAAAATTCCGTTCAATGTTGGTGATAATTATTCGAGAACGTGGATTTTGACTAAAAAAGATGGAATCATCACGCTAAAACACGATCATCGTCACGAAAATGGAACTTCGGAAACAATTACATTTTATGGAGGAACAAATACAAATTATGGTTTCAAAGATTTCCAGATGTTTCCTGCTGATCAAGAAACTGCAAGGTTAATAGATTATGCTTCGACAAATATTTGGTGGATTACCTTGGATGATAAAACGTTTAGTTACAATTTGCAAAAAGCAGGTTCTAAAATACCTTTCAACGTCTATTTTGACTTGACAAAAGAAATTGAAACTCCGCCAGCACCTTGGGGTTGGGGAACACCTCGATAATAAAAGAGCTTTTCAGCTCTTTTATCTTTTTATCAATAAATCAGCATTTATAGATGGTTTTGCTCCCAAAGGATTTTTCTCAAAACCTCCATTTGTCGTTAAGTTTCTTGTAAATCCATTCGACAAAATAACACCACTTAAACAAACAAATTCATCAACCAATCTTTTTGTTATCAAAACACTTATATAAAATTCATCATTATAACTAATATTATCATCGGTTAAATCAAGTTTGTACGATTGATTTACAATATCACTTGGAGAAATCTCAATATTATTCTTTTCAAAAAATACATTATCAACAGGAGTATTTTTAGACGATTTATATAGTTTTAAATTTAATTTAAAACTTTCTTCTTTTGGAGGATTGTAAGCTTCCCCAAAATTAG